>NZ_KB899406.1:300000-375186 GCF_000378205.1 Sediminispirochaeta bajacaliforniensis DSM 16054
GCCTTCAGAAAGATCTCGCCGGAAGAACGAAAAGGTATAGAAGGTGTGGTCGGATCTGATCAATGCACCACTTGCGGTTCCCTGCGCCGCCTGCCGTTATTGTGAGGATGGCTGTCTGCAGAACATCGCGATACCGGAGTATTTTGCCCTTCTTAACGAGGAAAAGCGGGCGGGAACGAAGGGCTTTTCCATTCAGCGGGTGTATTACGGAAATTACGCGCAGACCTTTGGAAAGGCTTCGGACTGTATTGCTTGCGGAAACTGTGAAGAGAGCTGCCCCCAGCACATTCCCATCATGAACGTGCTGAAGGAGGTTGCCTCGAATTTCGAGGAGAAGCCTTCCCGGGCCTAATCTCTCTCTTCTTTGTTTATGGATGAACAAAGAACCCTTGGGCCGGTATCGATCCGATACTGCTCAGGGTGCTTTCTTTTCGCTCTTTTCTGCGGATACGTGATGATGTTTTATTTGCCGTACAGATGGTTCCATGCTATAATGTTTTCGGGAACGTTCCCAAAGGCGTTTCTATTTTCTTTCCCTTTTTTAGGGAACGTTCCCTATGGAGCTATCATGTCACAGGATGTAACAATTCTTGATGTTGCAAGGGCGGCGAGACTTTCGAAAAGTACTGTTAGCCGGGTTCTTTCCGGCAACAGCTATGGCGTCAGTTCCGATGCGATAGAACGAGTGGAAGAGGCTGTTAGGCGTCTGGGATATGTCCGGAACACCCTTGCATCCAGTATGCGGACCAATAGGTCGAAAACTATTCTCCTGATTATTCCGGATATCACCAACAGCTTTTGGGCTGAGGTTGCCCGGGGCGTGCAGGATCGCTTCGACAGCGAGGGCTACAGTGTCGTCATGGCCAACAGCGATTGGGAGGCGGATCGCGAACGACGCTATATCCAGCTCGCACGGATGAACAGGGTTGATGCGGTTTTAATCAACGCACCGGACATTGATATGATCGAACTCTCCGGGGTGAAGTGCCCTGTTGTTCTCCTCGGTGAACGAAAGGGAAGGGGAGGCTTTCCCGTGGTTGGGACCGATACCTTTGGAGCTGTAACCGAGGCATTGGAGTATCTGTATCGCCTTGGGCACCGGGACATCGCCCTTGTTCATCACGATCGTCTGGATAGCGAGGGGTACGGCAGCAGCCGCTTAAAGGCCTTTCGGGCTTTTTTGAACGGAAAGGGACTTGAAGACCGGGATGATCGAATTTTCACCGTCCCCCTTGTCAGGGAAAGCGGGGTCGAGATCGCTCGAACCCTTTCGACCATGGACAAGCGGCCAAGCGCCATGATAGCGGGAAACGATTTGGTTGCCGTGGGGTTCCTTCAGGAGGCGCGGCGTAACGGAATCACGGTTCCCCGCGATATATCCGTCATCGGTATCGACGATATTCCATCGGCGACGATGATCAGCCCGGCCTTGACTACCATTGGAAAGCCGAAGCTCGAAATCGGAAGGATGGCTGCGGAGATTGTTTTGAAGATGCTTGCCGGTGTGCAGGTCGATCCCGTCACCCTTCTTCCTGCGCAGCTGATTATACGTGAAACAACAAGGCAAAGAGAGGCTTAGTATTATGAATCGAAGAGAACTACTCGCAGACAGGCAGCTCTATCTTTCCAGAGCCGCAGGGGCCCTGATCGGATTGGCTGTCGGAGACGCTGTCGGAGATATTGGCCGGGATCAGGAATATCGAAAGCAGTACGGGATGATCGTCTCCCTCTACCCGGGGGCAAAGAGCACCGACGATACCGAATTCGGTTTTCTCACCGCCCGTACCCTCATAGATTGCGGAGGAGATATCACTCCCGATGCGGTATGGAACTCCTGGAAGCGTAACATCGTCGATCGGGGCGGCATGAAAAAACGGGGCGGCAGGCCCCTCTACGGTGCCGTCCGTAACATCGAGCGGGGAATCCGTCCCCCTCAGTCGGGGATCGACAACACCATGAACGATGACGACGGCGCTGCCATGCGTATGGCTCCCATCGGAATCTTTGCAGCCGGCGATGTGCAGGAGGCCGGCCGCCTCGCGGAGATCGATGCCTGCGTTAGCCATCATCGCGACGGTATCTGGGCGGCAAAGGCCGTTGCCGCAGCCATCGCCGCGGCCATGGTCGGCATGGATCCCGTGGAGGTCGTCGAGACGGCACGGAAAATGGTTCCCGATGACAGCTGGCTGGGGCGTTCCCTCGACCGTGCATTGAACCTGTGCCGCAGTGCAGGGGAGATGCTTGATATCTGGGAAGAGCTTCATACCGAATTTTGGGCTGCCGAGCATGCATCCAGTGCGGAGGCCATTCCTCAGGCCCTTGCCATCTATTATATGGCCGGGAAGAATATGCGCCGTGCCCTTTTCTGGGCTGCAAACTTCGGCAGGGATGCCGATACCATTGCTGCGGTGGTTTGTGCACTGGTAGGCGCCTCCCATGGGGTGGAGGCCTTTCCCGAAACCTGGGTGGAGCAGGTCCGCCGGGCCGACGGGGTTTGCCTCGGCTTTGTCGAAGACGAAGATGCCCTGAGCCTTGCCGAAGAACTTGTGGATCTTGCAATTTCCCGGGAGGCATCCGGAAGATGAGTGTGTACAGATCCCTATCCCCTCTGTTTTCGCCCGCCTCCCTCGCCCATGTGGGAGCCAGCGAGCGGGGAACTTATCCCGCGGAAATTTTTCAGAATCTGCTCGAATGGAAGGGCAGGCTGTATCCCGTTAATCCGTCCAGGAGCGAAATCTTTTCCGTTCCTGCATATCCCTCGGTTTCGGCCCTGCCCGAGGTGCCGGAACTTGCCCTTGTCACCGTCGCACGTCAGCGGGTAATCCCTGTGGTGGAAGAGTGCATCGCCTGCGGTGTGAAGGCTGTGGTCCTTATATCGGCAGGCTTTGCCGAGGCCGACGATTACGGCCGCTCCCTTCAAAGGCGGCTGAAGGAGCTTTCCTCCCGGATTCGCATCATAGGGCCCAACTGTGCGGGCCTTGCAGATGTCAAAAACAGTTTTATCATGACCCGGCTCTTTGCTAAACCGCGCAGGGGCGGGGTGAGTTTTGTGTCCTCCAGCGGGGCGCTGATGATGGCGCTCTTCGGCAGTTTCACCGGACGGGGAATCGGTCTGCGCTATCTGGCCAGTCTTGGTAATCAGGTCGACGTCTGTATGGAGGAGGTGATGGATTATTACCTGGACGATCCTGAAACCACGGTACTGACCGCCTTTATCGAGGGGGTCGGCTCGGGCGATTCCTTTGTTCGCCTCCTGCAAAAGGCTGGACGGAAGCGGATACCCCTGGTTGCGGTAAAATCGGGAAGAAGTGAGCTCGGCAGCAGGATCGCCGCCACCCATACCGCATCCCTTGCCTCTTCCGGGCGGGTCTTCGAAGAGGTTTTCAGGCAGTACGGAGCAATCTTGGTCGATTCTCCTGCACAGATGCTGGATGTTGCCCTTCTCGCGGATACCATCGGCCCGCCTGCCGGTGGGCGGATCGGTGTCATCAGCCAGTCGGGGGGAGCCGCCAGTCTCACCGCGGACCTGTTTTCCCGCTATGGTTGTTTTTCCCTGCCTCCCATTCCTAAATCCCTGGAGCTGCGGCTGCGCAGGATAGAGGGTATTCCCGACTACGCCCGGCTTCTCAACCCCTTAGATGCCAGGGGAGATGCCATGAGGGGTGAGGAGATCGCTTCGCTTATCACCGCCATGGGAGAAGGCGGGAGTTGGGATCTGCTCATGCTTCTTTTCGCCAAGAATCCCAATCGGGAGGTAGAGGCCCAGACGGTTCAGGGAATTCTTGCGGCAAGAAAGCAAATGAAGCTTCCTATCGTCGTTGTCTGGATCGGCGAGGGGGACGGCGGTCCAGACGCTTCGCAGGCTTTTTCCATGCTGAAAGATTCGGGCATCCCTCTTTTTCATGATCCCCAGCCGGCGGTCGCTGCTCTTGCAGCCCTCCTTCGTTGGTCGCAGATGCACAAAGACGGGGAGGATGGTGCATGAACAACATACTTGACTGGAAAAGTAGCGAAGGACTTCTTTCTTCCTGGTCTCTTCCCTTTATTCCCACGATATCGGCAAACGGGCCGGACGAGGCGGCGAAGGCTGCGCAGGACATCGGCTTTCCGGTGGCGCTAAAGGCTATCTCTCCCCTCATGACCCACAAAAGCGACCACGGCCTGGTCCATCTCAATCTGGCCGGGGCGAATGAAGTACGCAATACCTGTCGGAAGATGGCGGGAATCGAAGGCCTCGAAACCTTCCTGGTTCAGAAAATGGCGGACAGGGGCTTGGAAATGATCGCCGGTATTATTCGTGATCCCCTTTTCGGGCCCGTGGTGCTTTTCGGACCAGGGGGAATCCTTGTCGACCTCCTTGACGACAGCCGCATGCTTCGGCCCCCTTTTCGGGAGATTGATGTGCGCACATGTCTGAGGGAGATGAAAAGCCATCCGCTTTTGAATGGGTATCGGGGAGGTAAGCCTCTCGATATCCAGGCATTGGTAGGAACCCTTATGAGATTGGGGGAACTTGCCCTTTCCCTGCCGAAGCATATCGGCTCCGTGGACTTTAACCCTGTGATTGTGCACGACAAGGGGCTTTCTATGGTCGACCTTCGTATATCGGTTACCGATGGAGGTGCAGAGAATGAGTGAATGTGAATACAAGTGCGGTATTCCAGACATCACCGAGATCGGAGATGAAGGAATTCGATACCGCGGTACCAGGATGGATGATCTTATCGGCCCTTTCGGCTTTGCCCGAAGCCTTGGATTATTGATTACGGGAAAGCGTCCCACCGAAATCCAGGCCAGGATGATAGACGCGCTTCTTGTGAGTGCCGCCGATCATGGTGAGAAGGCCCCCTCGGCCTGTATCACCACCTCCGCTGCCTCTGCCCGGGCCTCTTTGGGGGCTTCGGTCGCCGCAGGGCTTCTTGCCATAGGCGATGTTCACGGCGGAGCGGCCAGACAGTGTGCTGCCATGCTGCTGGAAGCGGAGAAAGAAAAAGATCTCCGGAAGCTGCTTCGCCGGCGTCTGGAGTCCGGGAAGCGTATCCCGGGTTTTGGTCACCGCATCTACAGAGAGAAAGATCCCCGGGCCACGCTCCTTTTGCAGCTGGCCGCTGAACTGGGGCTTGCCGGGCGCTGCTGCGGACTATTGCAGGAAACAGAGAGGCTCCTGCCCGAGCTTATAGGCAAAACCCTGGTAATTAATATCGATGGTGCCCATGGTGCGATCCTTGCCGATCTCGGCTGGGAGCCTTCGATGTGTGAAGCTCTCTTTATCATTGCCCGAAGTGCCGGGCTTTGCGCCCATGCCCTCGCAGACTTTTCATCAAGACGCCCCCTCCAATTTATCTCGGAACTCCAGGGAGGCAGGTGATGGCCCTGAGTGTCGGAAAACGAATTCGCCGGGACAGGATGCTCTATCTCATGTTTCTGTTCCCAGCACTCTATTTTATCATATTCCACTATATCCCCATCTGGGGAGCCCGGCTTGCCTTTCAGAAGTTCAACTTCTTCGGCTCAAATCGTTGGGTGGGGCTTGAAAATTTTCGCATACTCTTCAGCTCTCCGGTATTCGGCCGAGTGTTCCTCAATACCGTGATCATCAGTTTCATGAAATTGATCTTCAATTTTCCCGCTCCCATCATCCTGGCCTTGCTGCTGTTGGAGATCCGCAACGGACGCTTTCGGAAGATCGTCCAGTCTCTGGTCTACCTTCCCCACTTTCTCTCCTGGGTTGTCATCGCCGGAATTTTCATCTCTATGCTTTCCCTCAAGGACGGCCTGGTAAACCAGCTGCTCGAACGATTCGGTGTGGCCCCTGTCGCCTTTCTGACGAGTCACCGTCATATTCGCTGGGTCCTTGTTTTTTCCGAGATGTGGAGGAGTGTCGGCTGGGACTCGATCCTCTATGTCGCCGCCATCCTGGAGATCCCCGAGGATCTCTACGATGCTGCAGCCATCGACGGCTGCGGCAGGTTCCAAAAGATGACCAAGATAACCTTACCGGCGATTTTTCCCACCATGATCACCGTCTTTATCCTGAACCTTGGCTTCTTTATGAATGCCGGCTTCGACCAGGTCTTCAACCTCATGAACGATTCGGTGATCAGCGTGGTGGATATCATCGATACCTACGTTTACCGCGTCGGTCTTATACAGGGGGAGTTTTCCCTGGGAACCGCAGCCGGCTTGTTCAAGGGTGTCATCGGCCTTGCCCTGATATACGGAACCCACCGGACCAGTAAGAAACTGACAGGGGAGGGCTTATGGTAGAAAACAGGCTTAGCCCCTTTCGCCTCTTCAATGCTCTTTTGATGTTGCTTCTCGCCTTGGTTATGGTTTACCCACTCATCAACCTGTTGGCCATCAGTTTTACCGGTCCTGCCGCCATAGCCCGTGCGAACGGCCTTACCCTCTTTCCGAGGGATGCCACCACAGCCACCTACAAGGCGCTTTTGACCAACCAGAAGGTCTACCGGGGGCTTTTCAACAGCCTCTTCATTACCTTTGTCGGTACGGCGATCAACATTTTTCTTACCAGTATTGCAGCCTATGTGCTGACTCGGAAATATCTTTTCGGCAGGCGATTGTTTCTCGTCTTGATCATAATCACCATGATCTTTGAAGGCGGGCTCATCCCCGATTATTTTCTCGTAAAAGGGCTCGGACTGATCGATTCCTACTGGTCGGTCATTCTCTACAAAGCTATTAATCCCTATTACCTCATTATCCTGATGAGATTTTTTGAAAAGGTGCCTCTTTCCCTCGAAGAGTCCGCACGGCTCGAAGGAGCCGGAGAGTGGCAGATTTTTTCCCGGATCATCCTGCCGATAAACAAGGGCGGACTTGCAACCATTGGACTTTTTTATGGAGTCTTTCATTGGAATGAGTATTTCCGTGCCCTCATCTATTTGAACAGCGAGGCAAAGTGGCCTCTTCAGGTGGTACTGCGGGAATTAATCGTCGGCCTGGATAAAGCGGCCTTTCTCGGCAGTCTGAGTTTTCTGAAATATTCCGACGCCTCGATGATGATCGATATCAAGGCACTCAAATCAGGAATGATTATCTTGGCAATTTTACCGGTCCTGGTGCTCTATCCCTTTATACTCCGCTATTTTACCAAGGGCACCATGAGCGGAAGTGTAAAGGAGTAGGAGGATGAATATGAAACGAATTTGTGTTTCGCTTCTTGTGGTGATGCTCTCTGCGATTCCGCTCTTTGCGGGAGGAAATCAGGAATCCTCGGATGTCGCAGCCGACGGAGTGATCAAGCTGCGGCTGGTAGGGAAGGATAACTCCCCGACGGAACAGATCAATGTCGATCACATCAATCGGATCGAAAAGGCGATCTACGAGAAAGAGGGGTTGAAGCTGGACATTGAACTTGTGAGGGTACCCGAAGGCAGCTACGCGGAAAAACTCAACCTCATGATCATGAGCGGAGATATCCCCGACATCATCTATTTTCAGGGAAACGATCAGGCCATTGCAAATCAGGGAATCCTTGAGAACCTTCGACCCTGGATTGCAACATCAGAGATCATGCAAAAAGCTATGCTTGATTTCAATAAAAAAAGGATCGAGAGCTATCCCTACCTTTTATGGCTCGCTCCACCCCGAATACGGGTCCCCATGGTACGCAGCGACTGGTACGAGGCCTACGGCAAGGATGTCGAATCCCTGGATGATTACTACGATATGCTCACCTTTTTTACGGAACAGGGTGGAATCGGCCTTACCGATACCGGGAATACCGATCGTATCGACTACGTCTTCAACCGGGCCTTCGGTATCACCTCGACCTGGATGAAGCAGGAGGGCAGCTGGGTCTATTCCAGGGTAACCGATGAGGAAAAGGCGAAACTTGCCTTCTATCGCAAGCTCTATGCCGAGGGGATTCTCGATCCCGAATATATCACCACTAAGTGGGATACCATGGAAGATAAGCTGTATACAGGACAGGTGGGTATGATCGCCAGTTCCGCCGGCACGGTTGTCGATATCTACGAGAGTAAGATGACGAAAAGTGCTGCCGACAGTGGTTTGACGATTCTTCCTCCGGCTAAGGGCGTGGATCAAGGCTTTACCGTGGATGTTACCAAGGAGTCCCGGGGATGGGCAATCTCGGCTGGAAGCAAGCACAAGGAAGCTGCCTGGGCTTTTCTTGAGTTCATGGCAAGCGATGATGGCCAAATGCTGGACCGTCTCGGCTTTGAAGGAATCCACTACACCGTCGAGGACGGTACGATCAAGCTCACCGACCGTTTTAACGAATGGTGGCCCCGCTACCACGAGGTAGTCGGCTGGAAATCTCCGGTACCCCTGCTTGGCGAGAGCGCGCAAAAGAGTCTTGATATTGCGGTCGAATATACCAAAGAGGACATCAACTTTCTGATCCCCAAGGAGCTTGCTCCCAGTTGGGATGCCCTTCAAAATCTCTACCGCGAGTATGCTTTCAAGCTGATCAGCGGGGAGTATCCCATGGATAGGTTCGACGATTTTGTGAAAGAGTGGTACCGCTTGGGGGGCGACCGCCTTACCGAATATGCCCAGACGGTTCTTCAATAGACTTTGTTTTACCGGCAAGGGTGAATAGAGAGGGAAATGATGATTCAGTCCGATTACCCGGAACGGGTATATGCAGGTCTACTTGGAAAGTGCATCGGTGTTCGCCTTGGCGCCCCGGTGGAGCCGACGGTGTGGAGCTATGAACGAATCCGGGAGACCTACGGGGATATTACCGGTTATGTGAAGGATTACAAGAACTTTGCCGCCGACGACGATGTAAACGGCCCGCTCTTTTTCATTCGGGCCCTCTACGACTACGGGGAGAAACGGGAGATTACTGCCGAAGATATCGGTAACTGCTGGCTCAACTATACCCGGGAAGGGAGAGGTTTTTACTGGTGGGGGGGCTACGGCCGCAGTACCGAACACACGGCATACCTGAATTTGAAACATGGTATCCCGGCCCCTTCTTCCGGCTCGCTGGAGCGCAACGGCGCCACTGTTGCCGAACAGATAGGTGGTCAAATCTTCATCGACTCATGGGGACTGATTTTTCCCGATAATCCGGAGGCTGCCGCCCGCTATGGAGAGATGGCGGCCAGTGTTTCCCACGACCGGAACGGCATCTACGGCGGCCGTTTTATCGCATCCGCTATTGCCGCCGCTTTTTCGTTACGGGAACCCGAAGCCATCATCGAGAAAGCCCTGTCCTTTATTCCGCAAGAGAGCGAATATGCCCGAGTCACCAGGGCGGTGATGGATTTTTATCACAAAAACAGCGACGATTTTCGGGCCTGTCGTGCCTTTCTCGAGGAGAACTTCGGCTACGATCGATATCCCGGTGTTTGCCATATCATTCCCAATGCCGGTGTCTGCATCCTCTCCCTGCTCTATGGAAAGGGCTCTCTTTCCCGTTCCGTGGAGATTGCGACGATGTGCGGATGGGATACCGACTGCAATGCAGGAAATGTAGGGACTATTATGGGGGTCGCCTGCGGCCTTGACGGGGTTGAGGAAAAATACCGAGGCCCTATAAACGACTTTCATGCCGCCAGCAGTATTGCAGGAAGCCTTAACATCCTGGATCTGCCCACCGAGGCAAAGCGACTGGCCCTTCTTGGCTACCGCATGGCGGGAGAGAGGTCCCCTGAATCCCTTGCCTCCTCGACGCCGGAGCGACAGCTGCTCTTCGACTTTCCCTTCCCCGGCGCTACTCACGGATTCCGCTCCTCCGACAGCCGCTATCTGACCCTCTCCCCGGGAAGGGACGGTACGCACTACGTCCTTTCTGCCCTGGTCGACCGGCTGCCCCGGTACCAGAAAAAGCGGCTTTTTTACAAGAGCTTTTATCGTCGGGAGGACTTTTCCGACGAACGCTATCTTCCCGCTTTCACTCCCCTGGTTTATTCCGGTCAGAGCCTTTGCTGTCGTTTCCGATGGGATGCCTATTCCGAGGTGCTGCCGGCCATCAGCCTCTACGTGAGGACGACCGGCGACAAGTCATATCTGGAAAGCAGGCCCTTTTTTCCGAAGCGGGGAGCCGACGGCGTTCTCGAGACCGAAGATCTCTGCTGGACGATTCCCGATACCGGAGGCAGGGCCATAGATGAAATCGGTATCACCGTCGAAGGCCGCGAAAAGGAGCTCTGTTTTGGTAAACTGTTGCTTCACCGTTTTTCCACCGAGGGCAGGGGAACTCAAACCCTTGATTTCTCGAAGGAGTGTGTGGAATTCGATACCATCACCCAAACCACCTATGACGGCGGGGCATGGATGCTCGAGGAAAGCCACGTTCAGGCCATCTGTCCGGAGAGAAACGAACTCTATACCGGAAACTTTTATACCCGTGATCTCCTGCTCCGGACGACGATCACACCGGAACACGGTGAAAGTCACATGCTGATCCTCCGGGCGAAGGGACGGCGTCACGGTTATTTCGTCGGCTTCGACGGGAAAGACAGGGTCCGCCTTATGAAGAATGACAACGGCCTGGAAGAGTGTGCGAGTGTTGCCTTTCCCTGGCGCCATGGCAGGTGCTATGAGGTTGAGTCATCGATCCGGGGAGATACCATCATCTTTTCTGTAGAGGGACAGAAGGTTCTGGAATATTGTGATCCTGCTCCCTATCGATATGGTATGTACGGGCTGGCTCAGCTTTCGGCGTCCCGGACTCTGTTTGGCTCCGTGGTGGGAGAAGAGCTATAGGAACGTTTGTTTTGGTGGGTATTGAAGGTTTGTTCCGGAAAAAAGATGGCTGCCGGCCATGCCGACAGCCATCCCTGTTTTTTATTCCTGATTGCTTTCTGCCGCGGCGTTTTCCCCGGCAATCTTACCGAAGACATTGATATCAACCAGGGCGTTTCCGCCCAAACGGTTGGATCCGTGAATTCCTCCCGTGGTTTCTCCTGCAGCATAAAGCCCCGGAATCACATTACCATCTTTATCGATGACCTGGGTCTTTTCATTAATCTTGATGCCGCCCATGGTGTGATGGACCGTCGGCTTCCTCGCACCTGCGTAATACGGGGGCTGATCAATCTTGTCGGCGAAAAGGGTTCGTCCGAATGCATCCGGTCCGCCTGTTTCAACGGCCTTGTTGAATTCGGCAACCGAAGCCTTCAGGTTATCTGCATCAACACCGATTTCATCGGCCAGCTCTTCCAGGCTATCCGCTTTATACGCCCGACCCTGATCAAGAAGCTCCTGCATCGTTTCGTTGAAGTTGTTCTTGATGTCGGTGGTGGGGTAACAGTGACCATCGAGGATGACCCACATAAAGGCGTCTTCCTGGTCGAAGAGGGCTTTTGTCATTACATCACGACGGGCTCCTTCGTCGACAAAACGCTTGCCATCCTTATTAACGAAGATGCGGTTTTCAACCCCCAACTCGATATTTCCCGAAAGGCTGCCGGTATCCGGGTCCCCCATGGGAAGCAGCTGAATATACTCCATGCCGACAAGATCGGCACCAACCTTCTCGGCCAGGGCCAAGCCGTCACCTGTAGCACCGGGATGGTTTGTTGTCTTGATAGTGGTAAGGGTAGGCCATATCTTGTTGTACTTGTCCCGAAGTTCTATATTTGCACCGAAACCGCCGGTGGTGAGGATGACCGCCTTATGCGCCTGGGCAACTATCGTGGCATCGGGTCCTGTCGCTTTTACGACGCTGACGCGACCATCTTCCTTGTAGAGATCGACGGCCCTTGTATCGGTAAGGAGGGTGATTCCGTCATGTTGCTTGATGTAATTCATGTAGGTTTCGATGTAGCCCGTACCAAGCGGCTTTACCGGCTTATGGGCCCTGGGCCACAGTCCGCCCAAAACGGTGAAGATCTGACCCTTGAATTCCATGCCCAGACTTTCCAGCCACTGGAGCGTGGGGTAGGCGTTTTCCACCATGGTGTGGATGAGAACCGGATTACCTAATTCATCTCCCCCTTCATAGGTCTGGGTATAATGCTTTTCGATTGAATCTTCGATACCTGCCGGTTTCTGGCGGGAGGGGTCGACCGCATTATAGGCCGCTCCCGATATAATGGTATTGCCTCCTACCTGCGGCATCTTTTCCAGGACGATGACCGTTGCACCCTTCTGATTGGCGGAAACCGCTGCGGCAAGCCCTGCGCCGCCTGCACCAACGACGACAATATCGGCGTTCATTACCTTAGTGGCCGATGAAACAGCATCGGCATCGCTTTCAGCCTTTCCTGCCGAAAGGGCTGCGATATCCGCACCTGCGGCTTGCAGAGCAGCGGTAACCGCTCCGATGATCGCCTTGCTGGAATAGGTTGCACCTGAAACCGTATCTACAGCCAGGGTTTGCCCTTCGATAATTGCTTTGGGAATCCGATCAAAAGCGGCATCGGAGACCCCCGGCGTCTCATTGTTCTGAATCACCTTTATCTCTTTGATGGAGGTGTCGTCTACCGTTACCTCCAGGACAACATCGTCGCCATGGATTCCCGGTGCGGCACCCTCATAGGTTCCTGCGGTAAAGCGTTGTTCCTTTTTTCCGCAGCCGATTGTCATAAAGACAAGTAGGATTACCATGGACAAAGTAATCAGTCGCTTCATTCTTCTTTCCTCCTATAATGTGTCGATAAATCTGTAAAATTGATATGTACCGATTATAATACACATTTATACCATATATTATGACTATTTTTCTAAAACAAAATAGTTTTTAAGATTTTTTGTGAAATATACTGATATTATTGAACCTGTATAGGTGCATTAAAAACTGCATCGGGCGCCGATCCAGGCACAGTCAAGATCATCGTAGGCAGTATAATCTCCCTTTCCTCCCTCTCCGTCGCTGTAGTATTGAATCCCGCCCCGAAGTGAAAGCGCATCGCTGAGGCTCCATTCTGCTTCTAGTTCAATTGCCGAATCCCAGTAGACCATTCCCATAGCGAGGGATGCCGAGAGGGTGAGGGTCTCCCGCAGCAGGTCCTTTGAGATGCTTACGGTCCCCGTGCTGCTCCTTCTATCCCGGTCCATAGCATCTTCATAATCGAGGACCCAATCTTCCATGTACTGGGCGGTCAGCGACCACCCGTTTCCCGGTATCCAGTCGACTCCTGCCAGGCCCATGATCTGGTTTTTTTCTAGGGATTGGCCAAAGCCTTCGGCCGCAGAGAACCGCCGACCGACGAAAAGGGCACCTTCCGTCCGCAGAACCAACGCCTTTACGGGAATGGCGGCGTCGAGACCGGTCATCCATATCTGATAATAACGTGATTCCACCTCTACGGTTCCGGAGCTGCCGTCTACCGTCAGGCTCCTTTCCTGGACCGGGAGATCTTCCCATCCGTGGAAAAGGGAGAGGCTTAGGTCCATACATGGAAGGTACCAGGAACCTCTGATGGCCCATTCACTGTCCCAGAAATCTTTCGGCAGATTCTTTTCCGTGAAATCATAGGAAACCGGAAGAGCAGATCCCTGGTACGCAATGGAATCGGGATGCTCGCTCGTGAGAGGGTTGAGAGGGTCGGTTGGAAGAAGAGAAGATGTGTAGACTGGAATCCATATGGTTTCTATGGTGGAAAGAGCTCCCAGAATCCTCAGCTTGACCGCCTCGGCGGGAAGGCGTGTGTCTTCGTATTCCTGCCCCACGAAGCCTGTATAGTCCTTGGGCGAGACAATATCGGTGATTTGCAGTCCGTCTGCCTTACCCCAGATGATAATCTGGCGTCCTATCCGCAGGTCGAAAGCTTCGGACATATATTCATAGTAGAGTTCCTTCAGGGTGAACCCACTTTCGGAAGGGGCAAGGCTGTCGTAGACACCATCTACCGATGCAAAGAAGCTTGAGTCTCCCGAATACAGGCGTATTTCACTTCGCAGCCTGCTTTCGGCGCTCAATAGGTTCTGATCATCTCCCGTGCCAAAGGCGTAGTGTGAATCTGCAAAACCGCTGGTCTCCAGCTGGGCATAAAGCAGGGGACAGGGAAGCATAATGCAAAAAAAGGCCGCCAAGGCGGCGGCCCTTATATGGTTTTTCTTCATCAGCGAATTCTCCCCTGCTCAAGAGTTGAAACCCTGAAAAGAGCGTCCGATACTTCCTGGTTGTAGCTGACGCCCCGGGTTTCCAGAAGGGTGGTGTGCTGATCCTGCAGATTCTCCATTTTCATTTGTCTTGCCGTCCATATTCCGTCGATCTGTTCAATTTGAGAAACGACAAGTTTCTTGAGCAGCTTGCCCTGACGGTCAAAGTAGTCAACTTGAACAATCATGGAAATATCCTGACGGACCTTTGATATCTTTTTTGAATACATATAATTGGGGTCTTTCGGCGTCGATTCGACAACCCAACACCGCTTTCCGTCCACCGTTTCTTCCCCAATCAGCTTGTGTTCGTCCTCGTCGACTTCCCTGTCCCCCATATCGTCGTAGGTAAAGTCGGTACCCATGAAATAGTCGTTACGAGAGGACCCTGATATCCTTCGGACCTTTCGCAATGCCGGCATGAAGAGCCATGTATCATCATCTTTGCCATTCTCTTCATACGACCACGTCAGATAGCCTACGCCCTTGACGTCGGAGGGAGTCAAGAAAACCATAACGGTTTTTTCGTCCTCACCATAATCTTTGCTGTATGAGAGTACCTCCCTGGTCCTTACATTTCCCCTGCGGCTGGTGAGGGTCATGATCATCTCGTTGCGGCTGGTATCTCCGTCGTCCCGATCGTCCACCATCTGCATGATGTCGCGGCCGCTAAGACTCTGGGCTCCTATCGACAGGACCGGAAGAGTGAACAGAGCCAGGAATACAAGCAGACATAGAACGGGATTCAGGCTTTTCTCGGCAATTCTGGTATGCATACGCTACTCCTTTGATTTGGGATATGATTAAAGAATTTTCCGATCGGCCGTTTCTTTACCGAAGGGCTTTGTTATATAGATCAGGATCGGGGTCATGAGGTAGTCGGCGGCAAGGGCAGCGGTAAGGCCGATGACCGCCAGTATGCCGACCCGGGAAAGGGTATTAACAGGTGAAAAAATATACATGGCAAAGGATGCCGATAGAATCACAGTGGTCATTGCAAGCGTCTTACCTATGTTCCGAAAGGAGATGAGTATCGCATCATGGTAATTCCCTCCCCGTTCGAACTCATATTTAATGTGGTTGATGAAATGTATCGTATCGTCTACTGCAATACCGAGGAGCATCGGCATAATGGTCATGGTCATCATATCGAGGGAGAAACCGAAATATCCCATGATTCCTCCGATTACCACAATGGGAGTAATGTTGGGGATCATTCCGATAAGTCCGGTTCTGAGGCTTCCGAACACAAGAGCAAGAAGAATTCCAATGACACAAAGTGCCGTCAGGAATGATTTTAATTCTCCGATGACGATTTTTTCATTCATGGCTGCAAAACGTACAGCACTTCCCACTATATCGACTCTTGCGTGAGGAAATAGCTCTGTGCCGAGCCGACGTATGTGATCAAGCTCATAGACTATTTCATTGGCATCAAACCTTGATAGTTCGATTTGCGCACGTAGAATTGAGTAGTTTTCATCTATCCATTCGTAGGTCTTTGTTCCTCCCGAAAGCTCGTAGAGAAAGAGCAACTGGCTAACCATTTCCCTATTCTCAGGTATCTGATAGTAGTCGGGGTCATCTTCATGTAGGGTCCTGTTCATTTCTTTTACAATATCAAGAACGGAATAAATTTTAGGGACTCCATTGCTTTTCTTTGTGAGTTCGAAGCTTCCTGCTTCTTGAATAAGCTTGTCCAGCCTTCTCAGGACATCGGGATCCTTAACGGCATCCTGCTCCCCGAGGTCTACAGTAAGGTTGTAGGAGATATACGAGCCAAGCTGGGAGTTGACTACATCATAAACCCTTTTTATATAAGGGATTTTTAGGCCCATGAACTCAAAACTGTCTATGTTTACGCTAACCTTGAAGACTCCCGGAATAAGAAGTACAGCCGCTATAATAAAAACAAGTAGGATTGATTTCCTTCTGGTAACGACAAATTCACCAAGACCGCGAAAACGGCGATCGGAAACGCTCATCCCTTTTGCCTGCAGAAGATCGCTGCTGTCCGTTCGGTCTTTTCCAAAACTGAGAAGAATTGGGGTCAGTATGATGACATAAAGGTAGACAACACCGACAACTGCGGCACAGGTAAGGCCCAGCCAGCGGATTGGTATGATGCCTGCAGCGGAAAAGGAGAGTACCGATCCCATAGTGGTTGCCGCTGTGAAAAAAATGGGCCAGCCTGTTTCCTCTACTGCTGTGATAACCGATTTTTTCCGATTTCCTGTTTCACGAAAATATCTTTTGAACGTGTTGATAAGATGAATAGAGTAACCAACCGCCAAGGCCATGCCGAGAAGCACAGGAAGTGTCATCATATTCGCATCAATGGCGGTCCCAATCCAACCGTAGATGCCGTATACTAATGCTATACCTGCAATGGTGGTGAATAATGGTACCAAAAGGCCTCTAAGCGACCTAAGAAAAAGAAGAAGCAATAGCGCCATGGCAATAAAGCCGGTACCGACTCTAAGAGCGGCTTCACTGCCCATGAAATCCCGTTCTTCAGTTTCGGTATAGGGCATGCCGACCGCCTTAATGGTATAGTAAGGGCTTTCCCATTTGGGGTCTGTAACCACTGCGATGGCAGCCTCTCCTGCCCGATACATTGGTTCCACATCGTTTTCCGCTTTCCATACCGCTTCGTCCGGATATTCCTTCAGGGAAAGAGAAATCCAGGTTTCCTTTGCGTCTGCCGATACAATTTTGTTTACAAGGGCCTCTCTGGAAAGAACCAGTTTTTTAATTTCAGCCAATTCCTGTGGGCCGTGCGGAATTTCGTCTCCCACCGGATTTATGACAGCTATTCCTTCTTCGGTCCCTACTGAGACATCCAATTCGGTCAACGATGTAATCTCATCGGCATAAGGGACCTTGAGTAATAGCTCGTTGCCGATTTCACGGATCATTTGCAAGACGTGTGGCTGAAACACATCATCCGATTCAACAAGAAGAGCAATGGTATCATTGTTCCCGAAAAGCTCTTCAAAACGGTCCGTTGCGATCTCAATCTCATCGGCCTTGTTAAACCATTCGTCATTAGAGCTTGTAACTGCGACCTTATTCAGGCCGCTGAAACCAAGAGCAGAAACAAGGAGCATAAACAGAAGAATGAGCCAGCGATGGGCGATAAGCCAGGTGCCGATTCTCCGAAATATACTATTAACACGATGGAGTTGCATGAAGGTCTCCTGTTGGTAGTTTTGCTTATAAAAGTTAGTTTAAACTAATTAAAGAGCTCCCTTCTGTCTCGCCTTATCGGACTAAAAAATGATCTAAAAGGACGAGGGGCTCTCTGCTGCTAATGTTCCTCTTTTTGGGCTTTTTTACGAAATTGTAAAGGGGTAATGCCGTAGACACTTTTGAAGGCAGAAGCAAACTTGCTTGGATTTGAATATCCTAATCGATTTGCAATTTCAAGGACGGTTTCATCACCCTCTTTAAGCTGCCTGCTGGCATGTTCCATTCTGCAGTTTTTGATGTAGGTATAGACTGGGACATGGAATGTTTTGCGAAACGCTTCTTTTAGTGTTGTCCTGCTCATGAAAAAGGAATCGCAAAGAAGATCGATTGATAGTTCTTGTTCAACGGCTTTATCAATGTATTGCTTTACTTTTTTAATTCTTTCTACAGATCGGACCGAAGGCTGATGCGTATTGGGGCACTCTTTTCCAATAAACTCCATTTCCAAGAAAAAGAGTTCCATGGCCCTGATGCGTAAAAGTTCCATATTTCCGCATAAAAACAGATTTTTTAATATTTCCGTCAGTGCCATAGCATGAGCCGGCGTCGGAATCGTAAGGCAGGGTGCATGATGCTGCAGCAAACGATAGAAGCCTTCCACTCTGTCGGCTTCTACTCCCAGCGTTTTTTTAAAAGAAGCTGTGATTGTGTCTACGTAACAGAAAATATCGATACTTCTGAATAAGCCTTCCGAGAATTCCGCTTGCAGGAAGTACTGTCTTCCTCCATAGTAAACCGCATGATTGGGACTAGTGGAAAAGCGGCTACCGTTGTCCCCTTCGGCCCAAAAACCTCCCTGTTCGCAGTAGTCGATTTTAATGACCCTGCCGCCGAATTTTTGATGTTCGTTATTCTTTAACGGCCGGCGTACGTACAGATGGTTAAAGCTGATATAGAAACCAGGCAAAATAGGGATAAGCTCGCAATGTCCTTCTCCCAGCTCCTTTTTCAGCTGTAAGCGAATGACCCGCTGGTCATCGATTACATAGCTGGAAGCTTCAGATAAGAAATACTCTTCCAGGATATTGTTCATAAGATCACCTGTTTAGGGATGCTAATATAAATAGCCAGAGCTATCAAGACGAGTATAAAGGCACTCGATCACATGCCGATCCCAAACGTCTGCATCTATCGCATAAAGGAAAAGCGTTCCTTTATAGACCAAATATCATGGCGTAACAGCTGTTCGGCTTTCTCTATCTCTCCCTCGGAGAGGGCCGCATAGATGTCTTCGTGCGTATGGTCATTATAAGAAAGATACTCTTCTGCGGGTTTGTCCCAAAACAGTTGTGCAATCGCCCGCCATAAGAGGTGTATGGTGCGGTTTAGTGCGTCGGTGATCAAAGAATTGTCGGACATGGAATTTAGTGTAACGTGAAATTTTGTATTATTTTCCCACCAACTTTGCAAATCGACAAAATGCTGATTTTCAATATAGTTCGTTTCCTCCACCATTGCCTTCAATTGCTTCATTTTGTCTGGGTGAATATTCTTCGCGGCAAGATGTAAGCCCTCTATTTCCAGAATCAGACGAAATTGTGTGGCTTCGTGGATATCGCGTTCGGTAAGTTGAATGATCTGGTAACCCGAACGGGGAATATTACGAATGATATTTTCGTTACATAGTTCGATGAGGGCTTCTCTGATGGGTGCCTTGCTGACCTTGAATCGAGTAGCCAGCTCTCCTTCCTTCAGGAATTCATGCATCGGAATTCTATTCTGAATGATCAAATCCAAAATTTTATCATGGACCTGCTCTTTTAGGGTCATTTTTTTTGCCATGTAGTGCTTCTCCCTTGTTTCACAATAACGGAAAGAGGGGCTTTGCACAATATAAATATTGACAAAGGTATTATTATAAAAGATAATACTAATATGATTACAAATCATATTAGATGAGGTGCGTATGACGAAAAAGGAGCGAATTCTCGCTGCAATGCAAGGAAGGCATGTCGATTGCATTCCTGCCGGTTTTTATCTTCACTTTCCCGAGAAATCCTTTTTCGGAAAAGAAGCGGTGGAAGCTCATCTGAACTTCTATAAGCAAACTGATACAGATTTCTTAAAAGTCATGAATGAAAATTTGTATAGGACAGTATCCCCCTTGACGGGGGCGGATGATTGGAAACATGTACGACCTCTTACGGGAAAAGAGCCTTGGATTCGAAATCAGGTCGACATTATTAAAGAACTGGCGGATCGGGTTGGTGATGAGGTCTTTATTTTGGCAACAATCCATGGTGTTTTTGCATCTGCTTTTCATGCAACCGGATTGCCCGATAGTGCCTTTGCACGACGGAATCCTGTTTGTGAACATCTCTGCCAGAAGCCGGAACTTGTTGGCCGGGCTCTGGGGATAATTGCGGAAGGTCTTTCGTGTTTTGCACAGGCTTGTCTTGACGCCGGGGCGGACGGCATCTACTATGCCGCTCTTGGTGCTGAGTCATACCGCTTTGACCGAAAGACGTTTGAATCCTATATCAAACCGCATGATCTTACGGTCTTACATTCTTTTGATTCATCGATGTGCACGGTGCTTCATATGTGCAAGGATCGATTACACATCGATCTCTACCAGGACTACCCGGGAGAAATTGTCAATTGGGCAATCCATGAGCAGAACATCGGTTTGTCGGAGGGACGTGAGCTTTTCAGACGGACAATTCTGGGCGGGTTTGATGACCGTAGTGGGATCTTGGTAGATGGTTCCCCCGCGGATATCAAGTCGGAAGCCCGGCGTATCATAGAGACCGCCGGTACCCGTTCGTTTATTTTAGGAGCGGATTGTACGCTTCCGACAACGATTTCCTATGAGAAAATCAGGATGGCAGTGGAAGCTGCCCATTCGTATCCTGGCCAATAAATCCTACAGAAACAAAAGGAGTATGTGATGAGAAAAAACTTGCCCTTTATGCGATGGATCATTGCCGCCATCTTCATTCTCGGAATGGTAACGGGATGTGCAAAGGAGACCGATTCGCAGAAAGACGCCGACACTGGTGCTGGGTATCCCAATGGTACCATGGTCCTTTATGATTATGGTCAGCCACAGTATTGGCTACAGTTTTTTACCAACTATCTTGTCGACCATCCGGAAGAGACCGAGGGTGTTTCTGTCGAAATGGTGCAGACAGAGGGTGAGGCCGATGTCCGTCAGAAGGTCCAGATGTCGCTGACTGCCGGTTCCTACGGCGAACTTCCCGATGCGATTGCGACCGCGCCGGTAAGTATGCAGGCCCTTGCAGAAGGGGGAGCTCTCATGGATATGACTGATTTTCTTACTCCGTATATGGATGATTTCTTTCCGGGAACCTTCGATCAGATCACCTACAAGGGGAAAATTTACGGCTTGCCGAAAAGTCTTCGTCCCCAGTTGATATTTTATAACAAGGATGTTTTTGATACGTACGGTATCGATCCTGCCGAAATGGACACCTTTGCAGGTTATTTGGAGGTTGGGAGAAAACTCAAGAAACTGAGTAACGGTACCGTTTATCTTTCTTATATTGATCCGGGTTCCCGAACCTGGCGTTACTACGGACGACGGGGATTTATGCCGCAGGCAAATGCCAGGATCTGGGATGATGCTGGAAATATCGTCATCGATAAGGATCCTGGCGCTCGGCGGGCCTTTGAGACGATTCGTCGATTGTATGAAGAGGGACTGCTTTTGAAAAGCAAAATTTTTGAACCACCCCTTTATGAGGCCTGTCGCAACGGGCAGATAGCGACCTTTTATATAGGGGCCTTCTGGGACGAGTTCCTCCGAAAAAATCTGCCGGATATGAAGGGTTCGTGGAGGGTCATGCCTGCACCGGTCTATTCCGATATCGGTACAAGGGGTGCTGCGGTAATCGGCATTCAGGCGATTGTCAAAAAACCGAAACCCGTATATGCCGGTTTATACGAGGATATTTGGCTTGATTTTCACTTCAATGGAGAGGCCAGGAAGAAGTGGACCATTTCCATGGAGGAACAAAATGCCCCTTATCCTAATCCGATCACAGAAAAGCTTCTTGAAGATCCCTTTTGGAAGGAACCCTCCGCATTTTACGGGGGCCAGTCCTTCCGGGAGATGGAGGGGATAGGGCTGAGAGACGCCTCGGAAAATATGCGAGTCACTAGTGACGACGCCGAAGCCGATCTGATTATCTCGGCAGAGCTTGAGAAATATCTTGCAGGTGATCAGTCTATGGATGAAGCGGTAATAAACATGGGAAAGAATTTACGGGCGAAAATCGGTAAAACCGAGGCCAAATAGCACCGAGATCCCTTATTCGGGGGAATCCGTTCCCCCGAATAAGATTTTTGTTTGAAATAGGAGCATAGAGTGTACTGGGGTAACGGCACTTCTTTGATAAGGCAAATCCTGAAATACAAAAACTGCTATCTATTTATTGCACCTTTCTTTGTTCTCTTTTTTGTATTTCAACTTTTTCCTCTGGTCTGGTCACTTGTTTTAAGCTTTCATGAATGGAACGGTTTGGGTGCGATGAAACCGATAGGGCTCGCAAACTATAAAGCCCTTTTCACCGATTACATGTTTCTCGACGGACTCAAAAATACGACATTGTACTGGGTTGCTTCGCTTGTGCTTATTCTACCCCTTGCTCTTATTATTGCTTCTTTACTGAACTCCGTTAAAAAGGGGAGGGGGCTTTTCAAATTGCTTTCGTTCCTTCCTTATATTACCGCAACCGTCGCTGTCGGCTTAATTTTCAATATAATGTTTGATTACAATTCCGGCTTTATCAATCAACTTATTCAGGCTTTTGGGGGGAAGCCCGTCGCATGGCTGACAAGTACAAAGCTGTCGAAGGTTCCCGTTATCATTCTCAATGTCTGGAGGATAACGCCGTGGTATACCCTGATTCTTTTCTCAGGCCTTTTAACCATTCCCGTCGAACTCTATGAGGCCGCAACCATTGACGGAGCCAATTGTCTGACGAAATTTTTTAGGATTACCATTCCTTCTCTTTCCAATCTTCTTTTCTTCTGCTTTATCACGATTGCCGTTGATTCTTGGAAAATTTTTGCCGAACCCTATATCTTAACGAAGGGTGGACCGGGTACCTCCTCTTTATCCTTGTTTCAGTACCTGTATATCAATGGCTTTACTCTATTCAAACTTGGATATGCATCTGCCGTAGGGTATATTCTCACCCTTATTCTTCTTTGTGTATCTGTTATGCAGCAGAAGATTCTGAAGCAGCAAAGCGGTTTATAAGGGGATATGATCGTGTATGGAATAAAAAACATCGGTACGAGACTGAAGAGGTCCGTTACTTTCGTTGCGCTGATCATCGTTGTTGTCGTTTCGCTTTTCCCTGTATGCTGGATGCTTTTGACGGCACTGAAGCCGGTTTCCGAAAGCTTTAGCACCCTGGGATCAATCATCCCAAACAAACCCACTTTTGCAAATTTCCCTTCGGTGATGCAATTGTTCCCCATGGGACGGAACTTTTTCAATAGCGTCGTTGTCAGCATTGTAGGAACAGCAACAACACTTTTTTTCTGTTCACTTGCAGGATTTGCCTTTGCGAAATTCGACTTCCCCGCTAAGAATTTTCTATTTGCTTTTCTCTTGGCAACAATGATGATTCCTCCTGAGGCATCGGTCATTCCTGTTTTCATTATCATTCGAAAATTGGGCTGGGTAAATAATCTCCTTGCACTTATCGTTCCGAGAGCCGCAACTGCTGTAGGGATTTTCTATATGCGGCAGTATATCTCTGCTTTTCCGACGGAATTGCTTGAGCAGGCCCGTATCGACGGCTGTCGGGATTTTGGAATCTACTGGAAGATCGTTTTACCCGTTATTCGGCCTGCAATTGCATCCTGGGCCGTTCTTGCACTTATTGCCCGGTGGAATGATTTTTTCTGGCCTCTTATTTTTATGAGATCAAAAGAGATGTATACCTTGATGGTCTCTATCGCGCTTCTTCCTGTAAGTGAGGGACTTTCCACGCCCTGGCCTGTTATTATGGCCGGGACATCAATGGCTGTAGTGCCGATTATCATTATGTATGTTATGCTGACAAGATTCCAGCTGGCAGAGCTTTCTGCCGGAGCAGTAAAGGGGTAATAATCCATGTGGACAGAATATCTGAATGTCTTGCACAAAGAGATCCTTCCTGCCGTCGGGTGTACGGAACCTGCGGCGGTTGCGCTTGCTTGTGCCACTGCCGCCCATTTCCTACCGAACCATCCTGAGTACATCAAGGTAGAGGTGAGTAGAAACATCTTTAAAAACGGGCTTGGGGTCGGTATTCCCGGAACGAAACAACACGGCCTTGGCATTGCGGCGGCTCTTGGTGTTTGTGGGGGCAACTATACGGCGGGATTAGAGGTCCTTGCCGCTTTGTCCGACGAGGTCGTTGCTGCTGCGGAAGAGTTGGTTGCACGGAAGCGGGTGGTGATAAGCCTCGCCGGTGAGGGGACAGGCGATATCTATGTACGGGCATTGGTTTCGGCAGGTGGAGAAGAAGCGGTTGTTGTCATAGAAGAGGAACACAGTCGCATTACCGAGATCACGGTAAATGGTACGGTGCGTAAGGTCCACTCTTCCCTTCCCGTGCATAAAGAACGTTCTTCTTTTTTTCAGAATCTCAATCTGCGGGCAATTGTTCGCTTTGCAACCGAAGTATCCTTTGATGAAATCAAATTCCTGCTTGATGCCGCCGTCATGAACGAGGCAATTGCCCTTGACGGTATCAGCTGCGGTTACGGACTTCATGTGGGGCAGGCGTTTAAGGAAAAATCGATATTTGGGAATTCGACGGAGCACCTTCCTCCCATCTTGAAGGCTGCTCTGCTTTCCGCCGGTGCTTCCGATGCCAGAATGAACGGTTCGAGCCTGCCCGTTATGAGTAACTCCGGCAGTGGAAATCAGGGAATCACCGCTACTGTTCCCATCGTGGTTTTCGCGAAAGAACTGAAAACCAATGACGAGCGTCTTGCCCGTGCTCTTGCCTTGAGCCATCTGGTGGCGATTTATATAAAACATTTTGCCGATCGACTTTCGGCCTTCTGCGGAGCCGTTACAGCAGCGGCCGGCGCGGCATGCGGGATTTCGTTTCTCATGGGCGGCTCGTACGAAGAAATCGCGATGACATTGCAGAATTCTCTTTCCGGGGTGACCGGTATGATCTGCGACGGAGCGAAATCAAGCTGCGCTCTTAAAATTGCAACTGCCGTTCAAAGTACACTCTTGTCGAGTTCTCTCGCCCTTCAGCACTATACCATTGCAGGTGGCGAAGGTATTGTCGATCCCTGCGTCGATACGACCATCAGGAATATCGGAACCCTGACGAAACAAGGTATGCGAAGCACCGATTCTACCATTCTGGAGATCATGCGATCCCAGGGGCGATGAAGGCAGGAATCATGAGCATCATATCGTCAATACCGATCCCACGACCCGGGAATTGTGCATTATAGGCATGGGATGGTCTTTTTTTAGAGCCTTGGACAAGTAGTAATAATTTGGTACGTTTTTTTATTACCGCGAAAAGGATGGAAACGTGATCAATTATGCTACTTTAGTCACTTTTGTTGTCTATTTTGTCTTTCTAATGGCCGTAGGAATCTATTTTTATCGGCGAACCAGTAATCTTGAAGATTATTTGCTCGGAGGCCGTGGAATGGGGAGCTGGGTCACTGCCCTCTCTGCCCAGGCCAGCGATATGAGCGGATGGCTCCTTATGGGGCTTCCGGGGGCTGTCTATTTGTGGGGAATCGACCAGAGCTGGATTGCCATCGGATTGGGAATCGGGACATTTTTTAACTGGCTATTGGTTGCACCTCGTCTGCGTATGTATACCGGGAAGCTACATTCCATGACTTTGTCGGGTTTCCTTGGTGACCGTTTTGGAGACCCTAGCGGCCTTATCCGGATTATTTCCGCCCTTATCACCCTGCTGTTTTTCACCATCTATGCCTCTTCCGGCCTTGTCGCGGCGGGAAAATTGTTTGTCGCCATGTTCGGGATGCACTATGCCCTTGCCGTTATCGTAGGGGCCGTTGTCATGATTTTATATACCTTTTTGGGGGGATTCCTTGCCGTTTGCTGGACCGATCTTTTTCAGGGCCTCTTGATGTTTATGGCGATCATTATTGTCCCCATTGTCGGCTTGCAGCATGCGGGAGGTGTGTCGGTTATCGGCCGGTCGATTGCCGAAAAGGGGCTTTCGACTTCGCTTTTCACCTCCGGTCCCGGTATTGCCGGAATCGTCGCGATTATTTCCACCATGGCCTGGGGGCTTGGTTATTTCGGTCAGCCGCATATTCTTGCCCGGTTTATGGGGATCAAGTCGATAAAGGAGCTACCCAAAGCTATGACTATAGCAATGATATGGGTAGTGATATCTCTGACAGGAGCGGTGATTGTCGGGCTTATCGGTACGGCCGTGGTACCGGGCCTAAGCGGGGGAAATGAAGAAAAGGTATTTATCCTCATGATCGATGGGCTCTTTAATCCTTGGCTTGGAGGAGTGCTTCTTGCTGCCATTCTGGCTGCGATTATGTCTACAATTGATTCACAGCTTCTCGTTTCCTCTTCTGCCCTTACCGAGGATTTTTATAAACACATCATTAGAAAAGAGGCCTCTGACAAAGAGCTTATCTGGGTTGGAAGAAGTTGTGTGCTGATTATCGCTCTCATTGCCTTGCTCCTTGCCCTTAATCCCAATTCGACGGTTTTGGGGCTTGTCTCATACGCATGGGGCGGCTTCGGTGCAGCCTTTGGTCCGGCCGTTCTGATGGCGCTTTTTTCCAGAAAAACCGGATGGCAGTCAATTCTCGGCGGTATCGTCGTCGGGACCGTTGTGCTGGTTATTTGGAAAAACCTTGGCCTTGGTTCGGTCATGTACGAGATCGTTCCCGGCTTTTTGGCTAATTTTTTGACCGTTTTTCTGCTGAATTTCAGGTTCGGTCAGCAGAATGAGAGGATCCTATCCGAATTCGATGAGGTCGAACAGAGTATTGCAAAGGGATGAACTCTTGCCTATATCACTCAGATGATATAGGCCGTAAAAAAATGTGCCGTGGACATGAAGGTGATAGAGTACATGCGCTCACCTCATTTGAACCCTTATGCCAAAAGGAACGACATTGAAGTGTAGGGCACTTTTCGTTATAATATAAAGAACTACTATGTTAAATAGGAGCGTGTTCATGTATTATGCCGCGTATGAGAAGAAAACATCGAAGACGAAAAAGTGGAAAATTTTCAGCACTAAAAGCGATTTATTATCCCATTTTGAAAAGGTTGAACCTCGTGCAGTTCCCGAATCCAAGGATGTGGTTGAACTTGATCAGAATCTTTCTTCATGGAGCATTGCAAAGCTTACGCCTGCTACCAGAAAAAAATTAGAAGACCATTTTGAAAAACCTGCGGCGGAGCTGAACGGCAAGGGTGACTTCCTTCCTGATTTGGTAAAAAAGTTATGATAGGATCTAAAGTCTGACCTGAACAGTGCTGTCGTAACACTTTAGAAAGGCAAAACTTGGTTCACTGCGTAATTATGGCACCGAAAGAGCCGTATCGGGTGAAGTTTTCAAATATACTTTTTAAACTACGACTTCTAAAGATGGTAAAATGTAGTGTTGGAGAATCTGCAAAGCCGACCACTGCCTCGTCAATCTCGAAATCCTGATTGGTCACAGCATAGTAGAGCAGAAGTGTCTCCCTGCCGTACTACCATTGCATCCTGGTATGCAGGTGCCTCAGCAGGGCTCACCACCATTGGAGGAAATAGTTCAGAGATCGGTACACGTTTTCCGCCGAATAGCGAGAGTCCCCAACGAAAATATCCCGCTTCTCCCTGGCTCTCTTCTTTGGGCAGGGGAAGACCCCCCGGTTAAGAACCAGCATTTTAAAGATGGAGTTGAGGGTTGCCCAAAGTTTTTGTACCGCCTGCGGTTGTTCAAGAAACAATCAATCTCCAGCTGGTGGTAAAGTACTGAAAGAGCTCCATAACCAATATTCTTACGGAGTTTTTATTCTGAGGAAAGTAAAATCTTTACACGCCATGGTGCTGTGCCCCGGCACTATTACCTGAATTGTATCCTTGAGGCGTTTTCTCTCGGCTGTCATTTGTTTGGCTACTGCCTTGAAATGTGCAATTGGATCGACAAACTGTTTCTCGAGCTCATTGAGATAACTTATGTCTTTGATCATCCATTGCCCTGTGGCCTCAATAATTTAACGTTTGGTTCTGCTGGTCTTTTTCCCGTACAGTATTCCTAAAAAAATATCATCACGTGTTTATAACATAGGGATTTATTTCTGTTATTAGAATAATTCAACTATAAAAGTGTGGTAGAAATTAAAAATATTAGACTTGACATATAGAATATCGGTGTTAGTATATGATATATAAAAATAAAAGGAGCAAGATATGCGTAAGCTTATTATGGTGTTTGTGGCGACTGCGCTGGGGTTTGCCAACGGCAAGCGGAGGTAACGATGAAAATCCAGCACAACCTGCCCACAACGCAGGTGATACTCGGGCTATTGAAGGAGCCATGGAAGGCAAAGATGGGTCCGGTGTACGCGTCGGTGGAGAAGCTGATAAGCAGCCAGGCCTGGGCCAAGCTGCATGAAGGAGCCGATGCGATCAGGGAGAAGTGAGCAGCATGGTGATGGGCCTGCGGCCCCTCCCATGGATATCATTGCAAAATAGGAATCTATATGAAGAAACTATCAAGCCTTTTAGGAAACCTGGATTATTTCATTCAGCCAATTCTCATGATCATATTGTTGGCCGCGGCTTTGTTGCAGGTCTTGTACAGGTTTGTTCCTTTCGTCCATACCCCATGGACCCTGGAATTGATAACTTATCTGTTCAGTGCTTCCGTATGGCTGGGGATAAGTATTGCAGTCAAGGAGAACAGTCATGTCGGTATCCTGGCGGTCTACAGCAGGTTCCCGAGGAAGATCAGGATTTTCTTCAAGATATGCAACTATGGCATCTTTGCTGCGATGATGCTTGTCTTTGCCTTCCTTGGATTGCAGGCACTTGTCGGATACTGGCGAACTGAAAACATTTCTCCCGCCCTGCATGCCCCGTATTGGTTGCTCCGCAGTCCGATAGCCATAGGTGGAATTTACTCGGTCTATAGGATTGTTCAGCAGATAGCGGCAATTATCAGGCATACGGATCCGGAATTCTTCGATACCCAGAGCAAGCCCGTGGATCCTTCTGTGTATTGTGATCAGGTTGGAGGGATAGAGTGATGCCAATAATGAGCATCTCGGTTTGCTTGGGAGCTTTGATCCTGATCGTGATCGGAGCTCCGGTCTTGGTAGCCATCGGTTTCTCCAGCATCATGGTACTCTGTTGCTTCCATCCTGTGCCGTTCATTTCCATTCCCCAGTTGATGTTTTCCGGTATGGAATCCTATACATTGGTCGCGATTCCCCTGTTTGTCCTGGCAGGTGTCCTGATGGAATCCTGCGGCGTTGCAAGAAATATCATTGCGTTCTGCAAGGCTCTCGTCGGATGGGCCCGCGGTGGTTTGGGTGCGGTCAATGTCGTATCAAGCTTCATTTTCGGAGGTATTTCAGGTTCTTCAGTCGCCGATACTGTATCGATAGGGGCCATTATGATTCCTGAGATGATCGATGATGGCTATGACAGGAACTACTCCGCAGGTATCACCGTCATTTCCTCGACGCTGGCTGTCGTCGTCCCCCCTAGCATCCTTATGATAGTCCTTGGAGGCGTCGCTGAGGTTTCTGTGTCAAGGTTGTTGATCGGCGGTCTTGTTCCTGGCGCCTTGATGGCTGTCACCATGATGATTCAGAACTACTACATTGCCAGGAAACACCATTATGGGAGTGTAGCCAAGTTTTCCCTTAGGTCCCTTTGGTCGACGTTTAGGATTGGTTTTTTTGCCTTGGGTGCACCTCTGATCATCATCCTCGGAATCATGACCGGGATCGTCACGCCAACGGAATCAGGAGCCTTAGCGGTATTCTATACCTTGGTGGTCTCCAAGTTCTGTTATCATAGCTTGTCATGGGATGTACTGAGGAGGGCGTTCGTCGAAGGTGCTAAGATGACGGCAGCGGTCGTGGCGATCATTGCTTCTTCATCGATCTTTACGTTCATCATGACCTTCGAAGGATTGCCGCAGATAGTAGCAGGGGCCTTGATGAAGCTTTCTACGAATCCGATTGTGATTCTTCTGCTCATAGATGTGTTCCTGCTTTTCGTGGGCATGCTGATCGATGCCAGTGTTGCGATAATCATACTGAGCCCGATCTTGTATCCGGTCATCCTCAATCTTGGCATCGATCCGGTGTATTTCGGGGTATTGTTCGTCCTCAACCTTGCAATTGGGCTGGTCACGCCACCCTTCGGTGTGTGTCTGTTCAGCGTCTGCAATGTCGGTGACATCAGCATGGAAGACTTGCTCAAGGGATCCCTGTCTCTCTACGGTTCCCTGTTCGGGACCTTGTTGCTGGTGACCTTGTTTCCGCAGATAGTCCTATGGCTGCCCCAGGTCTTGTTTGGCTGATTTGGAATGAATTGACCTTTAAGGAGTATATATGAAAGGTTTAGTGAAGTATGCTGCCGAACCCGGTAACATGGAAGTAAGGGAAGTTGCAGAACCGGTGGTGAAGCCCGATTTCGTCAAGATTGAAGTGATGTCCAGCGGCATCTGCGGTTCTGACCTGCATATTCTGCACAGCGATATCGCCATCCCTGTCCGTCCCCCGGTCATCACAGGCCATGAGTTCAGCGGGGTAGTCGTCGAAGTCGGAGACGGTGTTTCCAACTGCAAGGTCGGTGACCGTATTTCGTCGGAGACTGCATACGGTTACTGCGGTACCTGCGAGAACTGCAAGAACGGACGCTATAATCTGTGTGACCATAGATTGACTCTTGGCTATTGGTTCAACGGGGCCTTTGCGGAGTATACCATGGTCCCCGCTGACAGAATCCATAAACTTGCGGACAATGTGTCTTTCAAGGAAGGGGCCTTGCTGGAACCTTTGGCCTGTGTCTGCCATGCGACTATTGATCTGGCACGGATCAAGGCTGGTGACATCGTCTTGGTATCGGGACCTGGGGCTATCGGGCTTATGACCCTGCAGGTGGCCAAGGCTCACGGTGCCACGGTCATCGTGTCAGGGACGGATATCGATGTGGAGCGTCTCGGCATCGCGCAGAAGCTCGGGGCAGACCTCGTCGTCAACGTCTCAAGGGAGAAACTGTTGGATCTGGTAGGTGACCTGACCGACGGCAGAGGTGTCGATGTCGTATTTGAATGTTCCGGATCCGCCCCAGGGACAAGAACGGGCCTTGAGGCTGTGAAGAAGTATGGACAATTTGTCCAGATCGGTTTGGCGGGCAAACCCTTTGAAGTCGATTTCCCAAGGATCTGCTACAAGGAAATCAAGGTGACGGGATCCTTGGGATCCATATGGTCTTCATGGGACAGTGCCATACGTCTGGTTTCCACCGGTAAGGTTAACCTCAAAGCATTAGCCACCCATGAGTTCAAGCTGGAGGATTGGGAAGAGGCCTTCAGGACCTTTGAAGAGAAGAAGGGGTTGAAGATACTCATCAAGACTCATTGAGGTCCTTCCTATGGTTGGTTTCGGAGTAGGAGCGGGCTTTGTCTGCCTCTGCTCCTTTTCTTCGAAGAATGGCATGGGTCTATGATGACTTTTCTGTTTTTCCTACATTTGTTAGGTACCGCTGTCATACATGCCGGCAAGATGGTTGAGAATAGAGGAAATGAGCAAGAAGTTTCGGAATGAAGAATTTGATAGAGACGGTGTGGTCTTCGGTATGTTGAAGGATGTGCCTTTGCCAAGGATGGCCTTGGTCAAGCAGCATTTTGATGCTTCACATCTTGAAGACATACCGACCGAGATGGCGAAGCAGTTCGACAAGGCGGGCATCGGGAACCGTATACATCCGGGCATGTCCGTCGCCATCACTGTAGGTTCCAGAGGATTGGCGAACATCCCATTGATCGTGAAGGAAATAGTACGCAACGTAAAGCGGCTGGGCGGAAAACCGTTTATCGTTCCTGCGATGGGGTCCCATGGCGGTGCCACGGCGGAAGGACAACGGAGCATAGTGGAAGGCTTGGGCGTCACGGAATCCTTCGTCGATGCACCGATTAGGGCGACGATGGAAACGGTTCCTGTCGGCATCTCCCCCGATGGAAAGGAAGTTCGGATAGACGCCAATGCCGCCGTAGCCGATGGAATTATCGTCCTTGGACGGGTAAAGCCTCATACAGCTTTCAGGGGAAAGTATGAAAGCGGCCTTTTCAAGATGATGGCAATCGGATTGGGAAAGCAGCAAGGGGCACAGATATGCCATGATCAGGGATTCGGCATGATGGCGCACAATGTGGAACAGTTCGGGAATACGATATTGCAGTCTGTGCCGATCTTGTTTGGAATCGCGATCGTCGAGAATGCCTTTGATGAAACGGCGTTGATAGAAGCTGTCCCGAAGGAGGCGATTCCCGCCCGTGAACCTGAACTGCTTGAGACTGCAAGATCCTTGATGGCCAGGATAGGGTTCAAGGATATCGATATAATGGTCATCGACAAGATCGGTAAGAACTATAGTGGAGACGGTATGGATCCGAACATCACTGCTTCCTATAGTACGCCATATGCCTCGGGCGGTCCTAATGTACAAAGGTATGTCGTCCTTGATCTGAGCGAAGAAACCCACGGTAATGCCTTGGGGGCCGGGCAGGCTGACTTCGTCACGAAGAGGTTGTTCAACAAGCTGGACTTCGATGCCGCATATCCGAATGCATTGACATGCACCGTCGTATCCGGAGTACGGGTTCCGTTGATCCTCAATACCGACCGCCTTGCATTACAGGCTGCGGTATTTACTTGCGTAGGCATAGATAAGCGTTTCCCGAGGATCGTTAGGATCGCCAATTCCTCGCATGTAGATGCGATATCTGTTTCCGAAGCGCTTCGCGATGAAGTACGTGCAAGCGATGGACTGGAATTCCTTTCCGATTTCAAGCCTTTTTGCTTCGATGAAGAAGGCAACCTTGACTTGAGTGCCGAAGACTATGCCGCCGGCTTATGATCCGCCCAGGATCGACTGCTGTAGTGGATATCCCGATGGGGAATCATGGAGGGAGCGCGTATGATCATTGAGTTTCCTTATGGAAAGGAATCATTGAAACTGGATGTTGGAGAAGAGCGACTGCAGGGAATCCTGTTGTCCAAGCTGCATGGTTATGAAGCGGCCATGAGGCAGGAAGAATTGGTGGAAAACGCTTTGCGGCATCCCGTCGGGAGCCCCGGGCTTTCGTCGTTGGCCGACGGGAAAAAGAAGGTTGTGCTCATCGCCAGTGACCATACGCGTCCTGTTCCCAGCAAGCTGATGGTTCCTGCTATGCTTCGTGATATACGGGAGGGGAATCCTGATGCCGAAATTACCATCCTTATCGCAACCGGCTGTCATAGAGGGACGACGGAGGATGAACTCATCAGTAAATTCGGTTCCGACATCGTCCGAAATGAACATATCTGCATCCATGATTGTGATGACCGGCTAAATATGGTCAAGATAGGTACATTGCCGAGCGGCGGTGAATGTTTCATCAACCGCATAGCCGTTGAAGCGGACCTGCTTGTTTCCGAAGGGTTCATCGAACCTCATTTCTTTGCAGGTTTCTCAGGTGCCCGTAAGAGTGTCCTTCCCGGGGTCGCGAGCCGGGAAACCGTTCTGGCGAACCATTGTTCTGAATTCATCACGCATCCCAAGGCCAGGACAGGCATCCTTGAAGGAAATCCCATACACAGGGATATGGTCTGGGCTGCAAGGAAGGCCGGCTTGGCATTTATCTTGAACGTGGTCATCAATTCCCGTAAGGAAATCATCCATGCCGTCGCGGGGGACATGGAGGAATCCCATGTGCAAGGTTGCCGTTTCCTCGACGGTCTGTGTCGCGTTGAGGCACGTCCTGCGGATATCGTCATCTCGACCAATGGAGGATATCCCCTCGATCAGAATATCTATCAGGCGGTCAAGGGCATGACTGCAGCCGAAGTGACGGTCAGGAAAGGAGGGGTCATCATAATGGTGTCCAGATCCGAAGACGGGCATGGCGGCGAAGGATTCTTCCATCAGATGGCTGATGAACCGGATATCTACAGGACCATGGATCTCTTCCTCTCACGTGGGCGGAACGAAACGGTCGCAGATCAGTGGCAAACGCAGATATTCATCCGGGTACTTCAGAAAGCCCATGTCATTTTTGTATCGCAGGCACCAGACCGGATGGTCCGTGCACTCCATATGATCCCGGCACACTCCCTTCAGGAGGCGATGGCGGAAGCCGAAGCCCTTATCGGTCGTCACCATGCCACGGTCACGGCCATTCCTGATGGCGTGTCCGTGATAGTTGTCCAGTGATTATGCTGTCCGGGGATGGCCTGCCCTACGGGCGGAAAGCTCATCCGTTTCCTTCCTGTCGGCCCTTCGATTCAATGGGTGTGCATCGACTGGGAGATCTTTGAATCTTCCTGCTTTTCATCCCAGAAGATATCAAGTCCCTGCAGGGTGATGTTCTTGCTGGTTGCCATGTGCTTCTCTATTGCATGGCTTGTCTTTTTTGAATCGTGGAGCCGCAGGGCGGCGATTAGGGCCATATGTTCGTTGAAGGTCTTATCGATGATGTCCTGGGAATAGTTTGTGACGAATATCCAGCGTCTGATGAGCCAGTCCTGTTCCTGCAGGGGGCGGAGGATGTCCCGCAACCTTGGATTGTCTGCGCATCGTCGCACGGTGTTGTGGATGAGCATGTCGGCTTCGATGAATTCGTCGATGGATTGGTTCCTTGTGTTCTTGCATTTGTCGACATACTGCTTTTCCATCTCATCGATTTCTTCATCGGTCATGGCAACGGCAGCCAACTGGAATGCCAGGTTCTCCAAAGTGCTTCTGATGAGACTTATATCCAGGACATCCTTCTTTGTAGGGTTGAAGACCGAATAGCTTTTCCCGTCATAGGTTACTAAGCCTTCGAACACGAGATTACGCAAGCCTTCCCTGACCGGAGTCATGCTTACATTGATTTCCTTTGCCAGGGGCTCGACGATTAGCCTGTCTCCGGGCCGGAATTCCAAAGATACTATTTTTGATTTGATTATCTGGGCCACCTGCTCGTTCAAGTTTACCTTTGTGATTCCCATTATCATGTATGCACTCCTCTGATTTACTATGAAAAACAACAAATCATATTTTATATATTATATACTCTAACTGACAAGACAACATTAATCAATATTTTATTTCAGCAGTTCTCAAAGTAGCAAAAATACCTGCCTCGCCCTCGGCGTTAGCTTGGCATTTTTCAAACCTAAGCAGCATTGAAGAAAAATATTGTTGACTCTTTTGAATGCAAAAGATCAGTAATGGCATGAGGGAAACTGTTATCATCAGTCAGCGCCTGAAGATCCTGAAAGAAGGTCTTCCTGTTGGGAATCGTTTCGCACAGCAGCAGATAGGGCCGGCTGAACAGTTCAGCCACGGTATGGAAAAGAAAAACAGGTTTAATGTCATAAGAAAACTAGAGAGGTGCTTTTCTCAGCCCCATATGCACTCATAGCGTTCATGCAATTGCTGCGACGTGAACTCCTTACGATATTCATATAAGTACTTATGAAGAAATGTCTTACACATATAAATAAAATTGCAATCGGCTTTACGAAATGATTTTCAACCACCGTTTTACTGCCCTGTTTTCACAGTCCTGCTTGGTGCTCTCGTCATCGACGGTTATAAACTCCGGTGGAATCTTGTGTACGCCAAATATACTTCATACATCGTGTTCTTTCCGGTCTGTACATCCGAAAAAGTTTCAATTGAGCCTTCAAGAAACTAAAACAATACAGCAAAGCTGTTGCCGTCTCTTCCACAAGGAAAAGCATAGTGTAGAGATATTGACGATTCATGCCGACCCCATATTTGTCTCATTGAGAATTGCGGATTTTGTTCCTGATTTCCCTTCTTGATTACCATGGCAAATCCATTTTGGCCGCTCATAAACCAGTAAAGATGTGGTAACGAGCATGTTTTCGGTATGATTCAGCTGATTGACTTCTGCAACAAAACATGCAGGGTATCGGCGAAATCTCAAACGTGTATTCAAAATCATGCTTGACATATGAAATACCGGTGTTAATATATCATATATTAAAATGAAAGGAGCAAGACATGAGGAAGCTTATTATGGTGTTTGCGATGGCTGTGATGGCGGCGACGCTGGGGTTCGCCAACGGGCAGGCGGAGCAAGGCCTGGGGGGCGGGGATCCTCACCAGGCGGCGGTGACGATGAAGATCGAGCACAACCTGCCCACCACGCAGGCGTGGCAGGACGGGTTCACCTATATAAAGGACGAGATGGGGATGCTGTACCCCAACCTGGACTGCACAATCTACCCCAACGGACAGCTGGCGAAGGGGGATTGGAAGATCATCTTCGAGCAGGCGCAAAGCAACGTGGTGCAAATAACCTGCGAGAGTCAGGTGACGCTGGCAACGCTGGTGCCGCAGCTGTTTGCGTTGTCCACGCCGTTCTTGTTTGATGACATGGACCACTTGCTGCGGTTCATGGACACCAATCCCGACTACGTGCAGGGGTGGTTCGACCAGTTGGAGGAGAAGAACCTGAAGGTACTCACCTACTGGCCTCGGGGGCCGCGGCAGCTGGTGAACTCCAGGCGCCCGGTGGTGGTGCCGGAGGACATCCGCGGGCTGAAGTTCCGGGTTCCGGCGATGGACCTGTTCATCACGACGTTCAACGCGATGGGGGCTAAGCCGGTGCCGATGCCATCCGGGGAGATTTACACGGGTATCCAGCTGGGGACGGTGTGCGGGGAGGACAACTCGCTGCAGACGGTGTGCAACACGAAGACCTATGAGCAGTGTAGGTACATGAACGTGTGGAACTACATGGCCGACGGGGTGCTGGTGGTGGTGAACAAGAACTGGTACGACGGCCTGCCGGAGGGCTTCAGAGCTGATCTGGACCGGGTGGCGAAGGAGTCTACGCAGGTGATGCTCGGGCTGGTGAAGGAGCGAGAGGTGTCGGCCCGGCGGACAATGGAGACTTACGGGATCCAGTTCACAGACTTCACTGCGGAGATGAAGGAGCCGTGGAAGGCGAAGATGGGTCCGGTGTACGCGTCGGTGGAGAAGCTGATAGGCAGCCAGGCCTGGGCCAAGCTGCAGGCAGGAGCCGATGCGACCAGGGAGAAGTGAATCAGCATGGTGACGGGCCTGGGGGCTCTCCCCCGTACATCATCAGAAAAATTCATGCTGCCGCCTGTAATCCCGGGCGGCTTTTCTTTGTTTACCGGGTCTGTTTCCATATGTTTGAAAATTGAAATTGACATCTTCCGTTTTTGGTAGTACGGTTTAAATATAATATATGAGATTTTGAAATATAAATTTAATATATTAAATAAACAAAAAGGAAATGAAGATGGAAGGCTTGAACGGCATGTGTGCGATCATCACCGGATCTGCACAGGGAATGGGAAAAGGCATCGCATTGGGGCTGGCGCGTCGTGGTGTCAATGTAGCCCTCTGCGATCTGAAATGGGCGGAACTGCAAGAAACCGGTGACCAGATAAAGACAGAAACCGGAGTGCATGTCCTTTGCAGGAAGGTTGATATCTCAAAGCAGGAGGAAGTCGAGAATTTCGTCAAGGAAGCGGAGACGGAATTCGGCAGGATCGATATTTTGGTGAATAATGCCGGAATCCATCCCCTCAAACCGATCGAGCAGATCAGCAGCGAGGAATGGGATCTCGTCTTCGCCGTCAACGTAAAGAGCGATTTCTTCTTTGCAAAGGCTGTATTGCCCGGGATGCGCAAAAGAAAATTCGGCCGCATCATCTGCATCTCCTCTGAAGCCGGTAAAAACGGAGGTACGGTCGCCGCACTTCACTATGCTGCTTCCAAGGGCGCTGTCCTGGGCTTCGTGAGGAACCTTGCCCAGCAGGTCGGTGCCGATGGAATCACTGTCAACGCCATTGCTCCTGGGCGGATCATGACTGCGATGAGCGGTGCTGTTTCACCTAAGGAGAACCGGAAGTTCATCGATATGAGCATAACCAAAAGTCTGGGTAAACCGGAGGATATAGCCTATGCCGTATGTTACCTGGCCAGTCGTGAAGCATCGTTCGTGACGGCGGAGACAATGGCAGTGAACGGGGGTACCCTGAGGGATTGAGTGGAAGGAAGTCCCTGCGGTCCAGGCGAACCGCAGAAGTTCATTCCATGGGAAGCAAAAGGAGGAACTGTCCGTGGCCAACAGTACGGTAAGCAAGATTACGTTTAGCGATCAGGCAACCCAGATCATCAAGGACCGCATCATATCCTTGGAATTCAAGCCGGGTACCCGTTTGATCGTCGAAACATTGTCCAAGGAGATCAACGTTAGCATGACTCCCATCAGGGAGGGGCTGAGGTCGCTTGTATATCAGGGATTGGTGGAATATGACGGTAAAAGTTATTCTGTCTTCAATCCCGATGCCAAGGAAGTGATGAATATCTGCGATGTTAGGAGCACCCTGGAGTGTTTGTCGTTCCGCTTGGCTTCGAAGCATATGAGCGATCGGGAGATCCAGTCTTTGATCGTCCGTTATGCCAAGCTCAACGCGGCTACGGACGCAATGATGTCAAGGCAGTTCATCGCCGGGGACCTCCTGATCCATGATACCGTACGGGAACATACGGGGAACGCACGTCTGCAGGAGTTGCTACTGCCCTTGCAGCTGCAGTATTGGTTGATCCGAAGCTGGATATTCAAAAAAGAGTATTCTTCCGTGGTGATACAGCGGACAAACGAGGAACACAAGAACATATTGGAAGCCCTGAAGCATCGTGATGAGGAGAGCCTTGTAAAATTGGTGAAGGTCCATATGCAGCGGGGAAGGGATTTTACACTGATGAGCCTGGACCGTTTTCTTGACCATGGCAATGAGACGATCTCCAGTCGTTTCAGGGCAATGGAGGAGTCTTCTGTTCAGCCGTAGCACGGATGGGTGAGGAAATTTTTTTGCCGGGCTTTATAAAATATTAAATATAGTATTCGACAATAGTATATTTAATATTTGACAATAGTACTGTTTGAGGTTAGCATCTTATATATGATATATGAGACCATATCAAAATACAGTTTGAGAAGGAGTAGAGTATAAATGGGAAGTAAAATCAAGGAGCTGCTTGCAGATCCCAATCGTAGATTTTCCCCCGCGGAACTTGCTGCCTTGGCCGCCTGGTTTCGGATGGAAATGTTTGATGTGCTTCATCAACGGGGCACAGGTCACTGGGGAGGATCAGCCTCCAGCGCGGAATTGACAACTGCATTGTATTTCAACCGAATGAACATCAGGCCTGATAAACCTGATTGGGAGGATCGGGATCGATTTGTCCTGAGCAAAGGACATGCTTCCGTGAATCTATATACCGTGCTTGCCAGCAGAGGATATTTTCCTATCGAGGAACTGCCTGCGTTCAGGACTCTCGGTTCCCGGCTCCAGGGGCACCCCTGCATGGCCAAGCTGTGTGGAGTCGACATGTCCACAGGAGCTTTGGGACATGGAATCTCGGTCGGTCTCGGCATGGCCTTGGCGGCACAGTTGAGTGGCAGGAAGTATTGGACGTATGTGATGACCGGAGAAGGCTGCCTTGATGAAGGCCAGAGTTGGGAGGCCTTGTTGATGGCCGCAAAATACCGGCCGGAGCGCTTTGTCCTGATGGTCGACTACAACAAGGTTCAGCTTGACGGTACCCAGGATGAAATATTGCCGCTTGGACCGCTTGTGGACAAGTTCAGGGCTTTCGGCTGGAACGTATGTCCCCTCAGCCTGGACGGGAATGATACCGTGGACATCTGCAGGTCCTTCGACTGGTTGGACAGCGATGAAATATGGCCCAAAGTCGTCATATATGACACGGTCAAGGGCAAAGGAGTCTCCTTTTCCGAAGGCAAGAACACCTGGCATGGTGCTAAGATAACCGATGAAGCCTTTGAAAAGGGTAAGCCGGAACTAATGGAAGACATAAGGAAGAAGGAGGCTGTGCTATGAACTTGGCTATGAGAGATGCTTTCGGCAGGAAGCTGGAAAGCCTGGGGGCGACCCACCCTGAATTGGTGGTATTGGATGCAGATGTCTCGTCTTCAACGAAGAGTACCTATTTTGCCAAGGCCTTTCCCAATCGTTTTTTCAACTGTGGTGTCGCGGAAGGGAACCTTTGCGGAGTCGCATCCGGCCTTGCTGCATCGGGATATCATCCTGTCGTCAATGCCTTTGCGATTTTCCTGGCACTCAAGGGAGCCGATCAGATAAGGAACGACGCCTGCTACAACAAGCTGCCGATCATATATGCCGGAGCCTATGGTGGTCTGTCTGATTCCTTCGACGGTGCGAGCCATCAATCCATCACGGACATTGCCATCATGCGGGCGTTCCCCAACATGGAGGTGATAGTCCCTAGTGATGCGACCCAGGCTGGACAGGCCCTTGAGTATGCATTGGGTGTACAGGGGCCCGTATACATACGGCTCAACCGAAACGAGATGCCGGACCTTCCCGTATCCGATGACTTCGAGACAGGAAAGGTGATCCGGATCCGTTCAGGTTCGGATGTCACGATCGCTGCGAACGGAATCACGGCATCTTTTGCCAATGAGGCTGCAGGTTTGCTTGCGTCAAGGGGCATTGAAGCCGAAGTCCTTTCCGTGCCGTTCGTAAAGCCGTTGGATGCCAAGGGACTTGAAGAAAGCGTCGCCAGGACAGGCCGGCTGATCACCGTGGAGGAGCACAACCTCATGGGTGGCTTCTATGGTGCTGTATGCGAGAAGTTTGCCCGTGACGGGGTCTGCTGCGACATGGATGCCGTCGGCCTCGAGGATGTCTTCACGGAAACCGGTGACTATATCGATCTGCTTGCAAAGTACGGGATCAGCGCCGAGGCCATTGCCTCGAAGGCAGAAAAGCTGATCGGCAGGCATGAAGAAAGGAGATGATGAAATGGATTACAAGAAAAAAGCGTATGAACTGCTCAAGGAGTGGAAAGGTGACGACTATATCTTCGGGCTGGGTGTGCTGGATCAGGTAGGGCGGATCGCTTTAGACTATGGCAAGACGGCCTTGGTCGTCTGCAACCAGACCTATATGATGCCCGTTCTGGAACGTGTCCTCGGATACCTGAATGCTTCCGGGGTCAAGCTTGCAGGAGAGTCTGTGGCTCCCGATGCAAAGCCCAATGCTCCGAGAGAAGATGTCTATCGGTTGGTGACCTATATCCTCCAGTACAAGCCTGACTCGATCATCGCCGTTGGCGGTGGATCGACGATCGATGCCTGCAAATGCGCAAGCGCCCTTGCGACGTTCGGAGCTTCGGTGACTCCCGAGGTCGATCATTACTTCGGAACCGGAATCGTGACCGAGGGACTATCAAATACAGGCAAGCAGCTCGTTCCGGTCATCGCCGTGCAGACCTCCGCTTCGTCGGGAGCCCACCTGACCAAGTATTCGAACATAACCGATCCCGTAGCCGGTCAGAAGAAGCTCATCGTAGATCCTGCCATTGTGCCTGCCACCAGCATCTTTGACTATGAAGTGACGGCGACGATGCCGATCAAGGTTACCATTGACGGAGCCCTGGATGCCATAGCTCATACCTTCGAGGTGTATTGTGGTGCAAAGGGCGACAAGCTGGAACTATGTCGGGATCTGGCGGTCACGGCGATTTCCTTGTGTGCGGAGAATGCAAGAACCTTGGTTAAAGATCCGAAGAACCTCGAGGCGAGGGAAGCCATCGGACTTGCCACCGACCTGGGTGGCTATGCAATCATGGTAGGAGGTACCAGCGGAGCCCATCTTACAAGCTTTTCATTGGTCGATATCGTCGGGCATGGTACTGCTTGCGGCATCATGAATCCTTACTATGCTGTATTCTACTCCAAGGCCATCCAGCCTCAGCTGAAGGTCGTAGGTGATATATTCAGGACATATGGCTATGCCGATGCTTCCATCGGTACCCTTGAAGGTCGGGCTTTGGCGGAAGCCGTCGCACGGGCAATGATCGCCTATGGAAAGAGCATCGATGCCCCGACGAAGCTCGATGAGCTGGATGGGTTCGGAGAGAAGCACATCCAGAGGGCCTTGAAAGCCGCAAAAGATCCCCAGCTTAAGATGAAACTGCAGAATATGCCGGTACCGATGACCGCGGATGATGTCGATTCATACATGGAGCCGATCCTACGTGCAGCTGTCGGCGGTGATCTTTCCATCATCAAGGAAATGTAGTCAGCGATGGCCATACCGGGCGGTGGAACCTACCGCCCGGTATGGCGGCATGTTGTTCTATGGAAAGGGAAGCAGACAACCCCCGGCGATCGTCTGCTTCCCTTTCCGTTCCGTCGTGGCCTTTGGGACATCGGATTTCTCTGCCCTTGATAAGAAAGGAGGTTTTTCATGGAAAAGGTAATATTGGAAGCCCTTGGGATTTCCAAGCTGTTCTCCGGCGTAGTCGCATTGCAGGATGTCAATTTTACCCTCATGGAAGGCGACGTGCACGCCTTGATGGGAGAAAACGGCGCCGGTAAGTCGACCCTTTCGAAGATAATCGCAGGAATTCTTAGAAGCAACGGGGGCAAGTTGTCGGTCAGAGGTGAGGAATGTAGCTTTTGCTCAACCATCGAAGCCAGGTGGAAAGGGATAGCCATCGTGACTCAAGAATTCAGCTTGTTGCCTGATTTCTCGATCGCCGAAAACATCTTCATCACCAACCCTGCATACTATAAACATGCTTTCCTCAAGAACCGTTCGAAGATGTTGAAGGATACCGTCGCCTTGCTGAAACTATTCAACATGCAGAATTCTCTCAAGCCGTATACAAAGGTAAATACGCTGTCTGTCGCCCAGTGTCAGGTCATCGAGATACTGAAGGCTGTTTCCTCCGGTGCAGAAATCATCATACTCGACGAGCCTACGGCTTCATTGTCCAGCAAGGAAATCGACCAATTGTTCGAATTGATCCTGACCTTGAAAGGACGGGGTATGTCCTTCATCATCGTATCGCATAAGATACAAGAAATCTATGCGATATCGGATCGCATCACCGTACTGCGCGACGGTCGCGGGATACTGGATGGTGTAAGGACCTGTGAACTTGGACAGAAGGAGTTGATCAAGGCTATGGTCGGCAGGGAGGTCAATGATCTGTATGGTTCCGGTCTACGGCGCCGTTGTCAAGATGTCAACTTCCAGTCCAGCGAAATCGTGTTTGAAGCGAAAGATGTCTCGGCTGCCGGAGGTCGGGTCCGTCATGCATCCTTCAAACTGTGCAAAGGCCAGATCGTTGGTTTTTCCGGACTGATAGGGGCAGGACGGTCCGAGTTCATGCGGAGTATCTTCGGTGCGGACAGACGTATTTCAGGAGAAGTGTTCCTTCATGGGAAGAAACTTGATCGGGTTTCCATCAGGAAGATGATGTGTTCCGGAATTGCCTATGTATCGGAGGACCGGAAGCAGGAAGGATTAGTTCAGAACATGAATGTAGTTAGGAACATCAATCTTGCTAAACTCGTCTGCACGCCTGGTTTCCTGCTAAACAGGAAGCGGGAAGATGAGGATTGTTCCCAGATGATCAGGAAATTCAACATCAAGGTTCCTGGATTCGATGCCCTGGTGAAGACCCTTTCAGGAGGAAACCAGCAGAAGGTCCTGCTGGGAAAATGGATGCTCATCGATCCGGAAGTTCTTATCGTCGATGAACCTACCAGGGGCATCGATATAGGAGCCAAGGCCGATATCTATGCGATTCTACGTGAGTTGGCGGGACAGGGAATTTCCATCGTCATGATTTCTTCTGAAATTCCGGAGATCCTCGGAATATGTGATTATGTCTATATCATGCGTGAGGGACGGCTGACCGGTGCATTCCCCGTTGAGGAACTGGACGAAGAAAAGATCGGATATTATTCGACGTTAGGTTAGAAAAGGAGAATTTTATTATGCTGGTGTCAAGAATTCGCAGCAGCAGGTTGGGGCAGGAATACAAATCAGAGTTGACAATGTTTTTTATTTTCATTGTTTTCTTTATTGCCATGAGCTTTGCCTCGCCTTATTTCTTTACGAAAAACAATATACTTAATGTGATGAGTCAGGTTTCGGTAAACTCCATGTTGGCGATAGGCATGACGATCGTCATCATTACAGCTGGAATCGACTTGTCGGTCGGGGCGATTCTTGGATTATCCGGCATGGTCGGTGGAATGGTGCTGATGAACACCCACAACATCATGCTTGGCGTCTTAGTCATCCTATGTATTTCCGTGGTGGTCGGTGTCGTTAATGGTTTTTTGATCGGATACCTCAGTATGCCGGCATTCATCGTTACATTGGGGATCATGGAGATCTGCAGGAGCCTGGATTATGTGATATCCGATGCCAATACGGCTTCTAAGTTTCCTTCCGGCTTTGCTTTCCTGGGCAAGAGTAAGGTGTTCGGCAGCCTGCCCTTTTATGTCATCTTCATCATCGTGATGTTTCTGTTTTTCTCATGGTTGCTGTCAAGGACCAAGTTCGGTCGTTTCCTCTATGCGATCGGTTCCAATGCAGAGGCTGCTAGACTTACGGGTATAAACATCAAGTTCAACGTCATGATGGCCTATGTGGTTTCCGGATTAATGTGCGGGTTCGGCGCTTGGATGATGACTTCTCGCCTGATGGCATGCGACCCGACCTATGGGGTAGGTAATGAAATGGATGCAATCGCCGCCGCGGTCATAGGCGGGACTTCCATGAGCGGCGGAAAAGGAACCATGGCTGGAACCTTCATCGGTGTTCTGCTTGTCGGTTTCCTGCGCAATGCACTCAATATCTTGGGCGTCAATCCTTTTTGGCAGGGAACGGTAATAGGTACTGTGATAATCGTGGCTGTTATGGCTGAGCAACTTTCCAAGTTGAATCATCGCAGCTGATCATTCCCCGTTGACGGGTGTTTTCCTTTGAGGTTCCGGCGTGCGTATATGCCGGAACTTTTTGTCAGGGTTGTATAACCTTATGGCGTTTCTGGGGAATCATTAGTGGCACGACCGGTGCCTCACGGCTTCGCAGTGAATGCAAAAAGCAGAAACAATGCTTTGCTTGTAGGTAAGCCGTTGCGAAAATCCCAACAAAAATGTCATCTAATGTCATTTGGTGACATTTTTGTTGAGAAATATTGGTAAGCTAAGCTCTTGAGGCTGTACATGAAAACGTCCCCCTGCAGGGGGGGGCGTTTGGATATATTATTCCGATTCGTCGGATAAGCCCATGGGCTTGTGCTGTGAATGCGAGAGAGGGATCCTCAGATGATACCTACTGCCCGTACCGGAGCTCCGGAGAAATGCCGCCATTTCAGCGGAAGAGCCATGAAGAAACAACTTTCGGCTTCCATCAATTCGTCCGGGAAATATATTTCTTCCACCGCCCATATATCATGGGAGAGCAACACTTCATGTGCGGGCCGGCCTGTGCCTTCATACCATCCGCCGATACTCATGCAATCTATGCCGACTCCCTTGATGTGCTTGGCGACGAACAATTCGGAAATTTCTGCCGTCAAATAAGGCCAGTCATGGTGGTAGATTTCTTCGAATCCCCGCATATGGGACCATCCGGTGTTGATCAAGATGATGTCATCCTTACTAATGTTCCCAATGTAGCGTTCAATATGCGAAGGTGATATTCCTTCTTTCAGCTTGATGGCCCCCCTCAGGTCGACGAGCAGTGCATGTCCCATGAAATTCCCGATAGGAATTTCATCGATTGTTCTTCCGGAGGGGAAAAAGTGGAACGGGGCATCCATGTGTGTGCCCGTATGACTATTCAGACGGATCTGTTCTGCCTGGAATCCGTCCTTCTCGTGCTCTGCTTCCAGCCTTACGATCGTTGGTTCATATGTCGGCCAGCCGGGGCAATGGTCGTATACCGGCTGGGACATATCAAAGCATTTTCTGTCGTCTAAGTTGATGTCATTCATCTGTCAAGGCGACTTCTTTGAGCGTTGTATAGATCGACCCGATGTTGTCTTGGGTCACCAGCAGGGTGTTCATCTTAATTTCTTTTTCAACTGTTTCTCCTTGTAGGATCTTGTCGATGCAATCGGCGGCCTTGCGTCCCATGAGCACAGGTTGTTGAGCGGCCGTTGCAAGCATGCGTCCGTCTTGGATCGCTTCTACGACATCAGGAGAACAGTCGAATCCTACGACCATTACGTCTGTACGACCTGCGGATTCCAGGGCCGAGCAACATCCCATCGAAGGATCTTCCGAGTGGCAGAAAATTGCCTTGAGTTCGGGATGGGCTGTGATGAGGTCCTGCGTATAGGTTTCACCTTCCTGTCTGTTGACCTTCTCCATCTGTTTGAAGCCAACGTCGACGGCACCGACCGTTGCGATTCCTTCGTTGAATCCTTCCTTTCTCAATACTCCGTTGATCCTTGCTTGGTTCAAGGCTATTTGGGCCACTTCATCTCCTTTCTTCAGTTTCATAGCTACGTATTCGCCCAATTCCTTTGCTCCGGCCTTGTTGTTCGTCGAGATGAAGGCTGCATAGGTTCCTCCATCGGTGCCGATATCGCAAATAACCACGGGAATCCCTGCATCTTCAGCTAATTCTAGTACATTTGTACATGATGCGCTGTCGGTCGGTGATACGATAATTGCATCCACTTGCTTCGTGATGGCATCCTGGACGTTCGAGGACTGCGTGTTTGCGCTGTTCTTTGAATCATAAGTCACTACAGAAGAATTCGCATTGAGTATCTTGACCTCGGATTCGATGCCATGTCGTATATATCGCCAGAACGGTACGTCTAGTGATGGAGTGATATAGGCGACGTTGTATCCACCGACCTTTGTTCCGCCGACTGTCACTTCCTGCTGCCCGTTTGCAAAGAGACTTGCTCCAAGGATGAGTCCCATGCTGATGAGACACGTAACCTTTTTCATAGAAACCTCCAATGTTTAACGATTATATATAATATTTTAACACTGGTATACTAAATGTCAAGTTGTTTTGTGAAGACCAGTCGTACACGCGAACCGGTTGACAACTGCATTGACCGCATTGTATTGACGCAATACCGAGGTAAATGGTGCTGTGGGATCCGTAAATGTGGGAAGAACTGGCGCAGCATCTGAGTCGTCAGCCTAGTTACTATCGTGATGGATCGAATTGTCTGTGGTTTATTGAATAATGTCGCCTGCATTTCCATAGACTTTTACGAAACAGATTCGAATAGGTCATGAGACTTCATCAAAAGGCTCACTCATGCGTAAGCATATGTCACAATATTTCCCTTAAGAGCCAAGCTGTACAATGATACTGAGGCCAGATCCTTTCACTTCTCTTGATCAAAATTTTCTAAATACTTCGTTTCTATATGTTATGTTACAGTCTCTGATACAATTCTAAAATCATCAGGCAAGAAAATATACGCGTTATGCTTGTTGTTAGATACTATCAGTAGTGTTGCTTAGTGGTGCAGGATGTTCTCTATTGCAAAAAAGACAGGCGCTACAGATGAAAGTAGCGCCGTCAGGTATCAATAACAGTGGATTACAAAGAGGATATCCTTAGCGTTTAATCACTTTTCCGTCCTATCCGGGCTGAGAACGAGGGGGTACCGTCTTCAAGATAGCCGTAAACCGATGAATCCGATTCGGTATCGTATCGCCGAAGTAATACCTTGTCGCCATACGATGCCGCCTGCAGATAGTTAATGGCAAAGTGAAGCTTCCCGCTTATGGTGATCTCTTCGGGGGTATAACAATCCAGAAACCAGCGGACATAGCGGGTGTTGTTTACATGGTTGTTCTGATCGAGATCTGAATAACGCGCTGTGACCTCCATCTCTTGCGTACTGTCGTTGTCGATTTCCGAAATTTTAGGTGCCGTTTCCCCTACGGCAAGTCCAAGGCCATCCAAAGAGAGATCGGCGAATATCGTCTGAGGCCGTATCGGACGCATGGTATCCAATTTTAGCAGCAGCCAGGAGCTTGTCGCGCGGGCGCAGACCGTTCCCTCTTCCGATTCAAGAATATAATCACGTATGGCAAAGGGGCCCTGCGGCTGTTTGGGCCAAGTGCTTACTTTTAATTGGTCCCGATGCTTCGGAAATGTATCGATTTCGAGAAGTAAGCGGGAAAGCACCCACATCAGATTTTCCTGTTTACTGTATGTTTCTCCAAATTCCAGTTCCTCTGCATTAAGGAGTGCGGCTTCCTGAAAGAGCGCGAAGAAGGAAGGAAGGGACAATACTCCCCTTGCATCGGTTTCGCTGTACATCACGGTATGTTCTGTTGTGTATCTTGATACTTGTTTCATCGATTCCTCGTTAATCACTATTTGCTCCATCCTAAAAAAAGATGGGGTTCATTGCAAGGTCCTCATCCTGTGTGTTGGAATAGGACACCCCAAAAGGAGCAGAGTAGTCTATTTCCTGCTGGTAGAAACTTTAATAACATCCTCATTATGGTCTATTTACGGGGGCGAAAATGAGGTGTTTACTTTAAAGAAAGGAGGCAAGAATGAAAAAGAAAGGTGCTTGGATGCTTCTGTTTTTCGGACTCTGTCTTGTTATCGGAACCCTGCAGGTCGGGCCTGTTTCGGCTTGCTCAACCCTGCTTGCCGGAAAAGACGCGACGAAAGACGGATCTGTGCTGTTGGGACATAATGAGGACAATGGTGGGGTTTGCAATACCTTACAGTGGCGGGTTCCCCGGCAGTACCATAGCAAAGGTGAGGTTGTTCATCTAAAACGCGGGGGAACCTTAGCTCAGGTGGAAATGACCTATGCCTATATATGGTCGGAAAATGTAGGTCTTGAATGGAGTGATGGCGGGATAAATGAGTTTGGGGTAACGGTCGGAAGTAATTGGGCAGGTTCTCGTGTTCAGCCTGAGGATGCGGAATTAACCGACGGCGGTATCGGGTACATGCTTAGGCACCTCATACTTCAACGGGCAGGATCGGCTCGCGAGGGTGTTGAGATAGCGACACAACTTGTCAGTCGGTTCGGTTATGCACATCCCGGCCGTTCTTATCAGATTGCCGATCCCCAGGAAGCTTGGGTCCTCCATATCATACGGGGAAAGCACTTTGTTGCGGAACGGGTACCGGATGATGAGGTGTATTTTATTCCAAATGTGTATGTTATTCATGATGTCGATTTTGACGACCATGAAAATTTTATTGTCTCACCGGGATTAAAAGAGTATGCGATAGCCCACGGGTGGTACGAGCCGAGCGATACCTTTGATTTTGCAAAGATCTTTGCGGATCAGGAAAGCCTGGTGGCCAATTCCAATACCTATCGCCAACGTGGCGCTCAATTTTTGTTGACCGGTAAGGAGCCTGTCTTTTTGGAAGGGGAATGGAAGCTTCCCTTTGCGGTTAAGCCGAATAGGAAGATAGGGGTTGAGGATGTGGCTCAAATTTTGCGGTATCATTATGAGGGTTCGTCGCTCTCTTCAAACGAAGGATACCAGGATGGAAGTCCCCATGGAACTGGTGAACGAAAGATTTGCGTTTCCAGCACAAACACCTCGTTTATTGCTCAGTTGCGGGACGGGATGCCCAGAGAGATCGGTTGTATTTATTGGCTGGCAACGGGTTCTCCCTGTACCTCCGTTTATGTCCCCTGGTATTTGGGCATGACGACACTTCCCGAACAGTGGCATATGGCGAAGGAAACTCCCTTCAACACCCAACGTTCTTTTCTCGATTATCATTTTGAGCCGACGGAATATCGGCTTCGATTCAATACCGATTCCGCCTATTACACCTTTTGTGCCCTCGAATACCTGATTGAGAGCAACTATAAGGAAGAAATCGGCGAGGTACAAAAAAACTGGAAAGCAATGGAGGCTCGAGAATTTGCTTTGCAACCCGAGATCGAAGCGACGATGTTACGCCTGTTTGACACGGATAAAGAACTGGCTATGGAGTATGTGACGCAATACTCGACCTTCGTCTCTTTGGAAGCCTTGAGTAAGGCCCATGTGATGCTAAATAATGTGCAGACAAAGTATATGACACATTAGGATAGTGCTCAGGTAAGACGAGGGCCCCCTTTCCATATAAGAAAGGGGGCCCTCGTTAAAGCTCTATTTATGCTATCATGATACGGATTTAGCATTGAGAACAAGACCCGATACTACCGGAAACCATGGCTTTCTTTTACACCTCTAATAACGTTCCGGCTTTTTTCAACTCCGCTATGATCGAAATGTGCTGGGGGCACGCCTCTTCGCACTGACCGCATTCGATGCACTCTGATGACTTTCCCCCATCCCTGGTTTCCCACATGTAGCTTCCCTTTGCTCCCTCCAGGTTTTTGTAGACCAGATAGGTGTTCATGGCACGAAAGATTTGCGGAATCACAATATCCTGAGGGCAACCCTCCATACAGTAACGGCAATCGGTACAGGGTATACTTGGGATGCTTTCCAACACTTCTTGTACCGTGGTGACGGCCCTTCTCTCCTCGGGGGAAAGAGGCTGAAAGGATTCCATAGACGATAGGTTGTCCTCCATCTGATCAATGGCGGACATACCGCTGAGAACGGTTATCAGGCCGTCCAGGGATGCGGCGTAGCGAATCGCCCAGGATGAGAGCGATACCTTGGGATTTGCTTTCCCGAAAACCGATGCGGCCGATTCCGGAAGCGTTGCCAGCGATCCGCCCTTTACCGGTTCCATGATGATAATCGGTTTATTGTGCTTTCGTGCAACCTCATAGCATTTGCGTGATTCGATCGAGGGACTTTTCCAATCCGCATAGTTAATCTGAAGCTGCACAAATTCCATATCCGGATGTTTTTTCAGCACTTCGTCCAGTACGGCGGCTTTGTCGTGAAAGGAAAAACCGAGATGCTTGATACGTCCTTTATTCTTCTGTTCGGCAAGGAAGTCCCATATTCCGTAGTCGTCGAAGACCTGTGTCCTCTTGTCCCCCAGATTATGAAGGAGGTAGAAGTCAAAATAGCCTGCGCCCGTTCGTTCCAGTGAGGTCCAAAACATATTTTGGGCTTCCTCAGCATTCTTCGCTCCGGCCCAGGCCGGGAGCTTTGTCGCAAGCTGAAACCGCTCCCGCGGATATCGGTCAACCAGAGCCTCTTTTGCAGCCTCTTCCGATTTGCCGTTCAGATAACCGTATGCCGTATCGAAATAGGTAAAGCCTCTCTCCAGAAATAGATCGACCATCTGTTTTGTTTGCTCGATGTCGACTTCTTCTCCGATCATGGGCAGCCGCATCAGGCCAAACCCGAGTTTTGGAATTGTTTCTCCTATATATGCCATTTATTCATTATAGGGGGTTCCCGTTTGATAATCCATAACGATTTTTTGTCAAAAAGCGAGCCAGGAGGTGAAAGTGTGCAGGATTTTATGTGTAATGTCTCTGCATTGATACGTGCTCGGAATCCTGGTGGTGACGGTGACCTGGATAGTTTATTGAGCCGCTTCTTCCTGCAGAATTTTTCGTAGGAATGCTTTGATTCGGGGATGGTCGGGATTGGAAAATAGCTTTTCCGGGTCCGCATCCTCGATGATTTGTCCCTGATCCATAAAGACGACCCGGTCGCATACGTCACGGGCAAAGCCCATCTCGTGGGTTACCACCAGCATGGTCATATCTTCGTTCGCAAGCTGCCGCAGGACCGACAAGACCTCTCCCACAAGTTCGGGGTCAAGGGCGCTGGTCGGCTCGTCGCAAAGAAGAACATCCGGCCTCATCGCAAGGGCCCTTGCGATGGCTACCCGTTGTTTCTGCCCTCCCGAAAGGCGATTGGGATACGCATCGGCCTTGTCCTCAAGTCCTACTTTCGAAAGCAGTTCACGGGCGTAAGGCTCGATCTCACTCCTTCGCATTTTGTTTACCATCATGGGGGCCTCAATGAGGTTTCCCAGTACCGACTTGTGGGGAAAGAGGTTGAAGTGCTGAAAGACCATGCCGAGCTTTTTCAAACCCCGTCGTACTTGACGTTCGGGAAGTCTGATACGCTGACCATTCCCATCGGAAGAGATGATCACATCATCCTCGATGGCGATTTCACCGGAATCGATGACTTCCAGTTGATTGATACAGCGCAGCAGGGTACTTTTTCCCGATCCGGAAGGCCCGATGATCGAGATCACTTCACCTTTTTTTACCTGAAGCGAGACGTCCCGCACCGCTGCAAGTTCTCCGAAGTATTTGGAAACCGAGCGAATATTGAGATACAAATCAGTCATAGTAGGCCATCCGTCGTTCCAGGTAGCGGAAAAATCGTATCACCACCGACGTCATAAGCAGATAAAGAATAGCCGCCACTGCAAAGGGCGTCAGGGAGAAGTCTCTGGTAAAGATCTCCTTTGCCGAGCGCAGCAATTCTCCCATTCCGATAACCACAACCAGGGCGGTATCCTTGACCAGGGTGATTGCCTCGTTGGTGGTAGGCGGCAGTACCACGCGAACGGCCTGGGGAAGAATGATTCGCCGCATCGTCTGCCAGTAATTCATATTCAGAGCCTTGGCCGCCTCATACTGGCCTGAATCTATGCTTTCGATTCCCCCCCGAAATATTTCCATAAAGTAGGCCCCGTAGTTGAGTACGAATGTGAGGCTTGCAGCGAGAAAAGGGCTTAGGGAAATACCGAAGATGGTCAGACCGTAGTAGAAGAAAAAAAGCTGTAATAATAACGGTGTGCCCCGAAATATCCAGCCGTAAAAACCTAAAACACGATCAAGGGCTTTGGGGCCCGATACCCTTCCCAGAGCACAAAATATTGCCAGGGGCAGTGCAAAAAGCAGGGTAACGACATACAACTGCAGGGTCAGAATACACCCCTGCAGAAGATGAGTCGTTACCTGAAGGATATAATCCAAGTTTCAGAACCCTTACTGCTTTACGATGGCTTCGCCGAACCACTTTCGAGAGATCTCATCGGCGCTGCCGTCGGCTTTCATCTCATCAAGCACCTTGTCGAGTTCCTGTTTCAACTTGACATCGCTCTTTCTGATGCCGACACCGTAGGTCTCCGAACCGAAATCATCGCTAATGACTTCATAGATTCCAGGCTTCTTGCTGATGTAGTAACGCCCGACAATCTCATCCACGATAACAGCATCGGTGCGACCGGCTGCAAGGTCGAGAAGCGCTTCCACATTATTGGAGTATTTTTTCACATCACCTAAGCTTGCCGCAACCTCTGCATCGTTGTTGAGGGCAACTTCACTGGAAGACCCCATCTGAAGTCCCACAACTTTGCCGGCAAGGTCGGATTTTTCTTTAATAGCCGAACCCTTCGGAACGACGATAATCTGGCGATTGTCGAGGTAGGGCTTGGAAAAGTTGATCTTTTCCATTCTGCTTTCGGTAATTGACATACCGTTCCACACTACATCGATATCACCCTTGTTGAGGCTCAGGATAACCCCGTCCCAGTCCACAGGCTTGAACTCTGCCTTTACCCCAAGGCGCTTTGCAGCCTCTTTTGCAAGATCGATATCGAAGCCTACAATTTCATTGGATTCGTCGCGAAATCCCATGGGTGGAAAACTGTCGTCAAGACCGACGACAAGCACACCCTTGGCGCGAATTGCATCGATATCGGATGACGATTCTTTGGCTCCTCCGGCAAAGAGAAGGGCACCGGAGCTGATCAGCAGTATTAGTGATAACCAGAAGATTCGTTTCATGAAAGACTCCTATTGGTACTGGGCTATCTGATGTACTTGTTTATACACCTTTCCCATGGCTGGGGGCAAGAGGCGCAAGCAGACGATTGTGGCGTGATTGGGTAATTCCATAAAAATCGGCTCCTGACGGAGAGGCCGCCGGGAGCCGACTAATAAATCACAACCGGTGAGAGAGAAAAAAAATAAGCATTGAGACCCCTACCGCAGGGCCCACGTGTCGAATTGGTTCCATCGTGTACAATCTCCTTTTTCCAGAATCTGGTCTGAAAAAAGGATAGCGGCCTCTTACTTCGGAAGGTAGTCGACCATTGGTATGATTTTGCGGAAATTGGGAACTATTTTGTCTTAATAGGTAATACTATAGCGCTCTTGTCCAGATGGATCCATCACACAAGATCGGCGACCTCTGCTGAGGCAGCCCGGATCAGGTCCCCCGGGGCTATGTTCACCTGAAGACCTCTCGTCCCCGCACTGACATAAATCGTCTCATACAAGGTACAACTTTCATCGATAAAGGTCGGGTAGTGCTTTTTCATGCCAATCGGGGAGCAGCCTCCCCGGATATAGCCGGTGAGCTGCTTTATCTCTTTTACCGGGATAAGATCCGCCTTCTTCGATCCGGATACCTGCGCCGCTTTCTTCAGATCCAACTCGCAGGAGCCTGGAATAACGCATACGAAGATATCACCGGAAGAACTGCGCAGAACAAGTGTTTTAAAGACCCTGTCGATATCAAGACCGGCCTTGTCTGCGGCTGCCTTGGCACTCAGGTTCTCCTCGTCGACCTCGTAGCTTTGGAGTGCATAGTTGATTCCATGGCTTTCCAGCAGGCGCATGGCATTTGTTTTTTCCATCATGCTGATCCTTCTTTTCTGTTGTAACGGAAAACGGAGTGACGGAAAAGTGGCTATGAATGGCTGTGTACCAATAACTTTGCTCCCAGAAGGATAAATATTAATCCGCTTGTCTTTTGGAGGTAGTTTCCCCATGTTGGGCTCCTACGCAGACCTGCGGAAATCCTGGATGCGGCACAGGCAAGGGCGAGGCACCAAAGGGTCCCGGTGAAGAGGAAGGTCATCCCAAGCAGGAGAAAGCCGCCTATCCCATGGGCAGTATGGGGATCGATGAATTGGGGCAGGAAGGAGAGAAAAAAGAGCACAACCTTCGGGTTAAGCAGGTTGGTGAGAAGACCTTGCCGATAAAGCCTGAAGGCAGTTCCCCGCTGTTCCTTTTTTTCAGGAATGGTGAGGGACATGGTGGATCTGGAGACAATGATCCGAGTGCCGAGAAAAAGCAGGTAGAGCGCACCGCAATAGCTCACGATGGAGAAGGCCACTGCGGATTGGGCCAGAATGGCTGAGAGGCCCAGGGCTGCAAAGCTTGTGTGGACCAGGATGCCGCTGGAGATCCCCAGGGTCGAATAAAAGCCCGCCTTCCTTCCCTGGGCGATGCTTCGAGTCAAAATGTAGATGGTGTCCGAGCCGGGAATCAAATTCAAAATGATTCCCGACATAATGAACTCCGGATAGTGCACAATGCCTAACATGATCTTACCGACTTACCGTTTTTGCCACCAGGAGCGTTCCTGCCGCGGCCATGAAACCTCCCGCCGATGCATTGAGCAGCCGCATGCTCCGCGGCCCCCTGAAGAAGCTTCGGATATAATCCGCAAGCTTTGCGTAGAGCAGCATAACCGTACCGAGAATCGTCATCACAAGGGCAGAGATGATGAGGCCGTCGGAAAATCCCAGTGCTTCAAGGTCGAGGAAGGTGGGGAGAAAGCCGCAGTAAAAAACAACGACCTTGGGATTCGAGAGGGTAAGGAAAAGGCCGCTGAGGTAGGTTGAATGGCCCGTGCTGCCGTTACCCTCACGTATTTCTTCTTGCTCTTTTTGCACGATGGCTTTCACACCGATGAAGATCATATACAGTCCGCCGACGATCCGTATTAGGGTAAACAGCGGGGAGATGCTGCGGGCGATAAAGCTCAGTCCGAAGATTGCAAAGGTAAGATAGAAAAGATCGCCGGTAACGATTCCGGCGATCATAACGATGCTGCTTTTAAATCCGGCCCGTAGCGATTGACTTACCACGGCCAAGACTCCGGGGCCGGGGGTGGCCGTTAAGATAAACATCGCGAGGGCGAAGCCGAGAATACTCATCAGTGTCATAATCTATAGCTCCTTATTCTGCCACATTTACGAAATTGCATGGATCTGCTTGAGGAATTTGCGGGTGCGCCCGTTTTCGGGTTCTGAAAAAAACTTTTCCGGCACCTGACGTTCCACAATCTTCCCCTCATCCATAAAAATGACATGATCTGCAACCCTCCTGGCAAATCCCATTTCATGGGTGACACAGAGCATGGTCATACCCTCTTCCGCCAGGGTGACCATGACATCTAGTACCTCATTCACCATTTCCGGGTCAAGAGCCGATGTCGGTTCGTCAAAAAGCATGATTTTCGGCTGCATGCAAAGGCTTCGGGCAATGGCCGCCCGCTGCTGCTGCCCTCCCGAGAGCTGCGCGGGGAATTTATGGGCGTGCTCGGCGATATTGACCCGCTTAAGGTACTTCCAGGCGATCTTTTCTGCATCACGCTGAGACATCTTTCTGATCCAGATCGGTGCGAGGGTCAGGTTTTGCAGGATGCTAAGGTGAGGGAAGAGATTAAAGCTCTGGAATACCATTCCCACCTCCTGTCTGATACGCGAAACATTCTTCGTGTCGTCGGTAAGTTCATGGCCCATTACATTGATTGATCCCCTCTGATGTTTTTCAAGGCGATTGATACACCTGATCAGGGTCGATTTCCCCGATCCCGAGGGGCCGCAAATGACGATCTTCTCTCCTTTATCGACATTGAGATCGATATCCACCAGCACATGGAACTCATCAAACCACTTGTTCAGTTGTTTTATGGCGATGATTCGCTCGTGGCTTGACGCATGTGGAGCCGGAGCGATGGGGGCTTCCGCCGTCATTACTGCCTGTTTCATGTTGTTCCTCCTACTTCAGGTAAGGTGTGTACTTTTTCTTCTATGCGATTGGTAATCCGCGATATGGTGAAGCAGATAATCCAGTAGATAAGTCCCGCAAAGAGATATCCTTCGGGTTCCATACCGAGCCAATTGCTGTCGCTGGCCAGGGGACTGACCATGCCAAGCAGATCGAACATGCCGATAATAAGGACAAGGGTGGTATCCTTCAGAAAGGAAATGGAAATTCCGCCGATGTTTGCAACGGTGACCTTGAGCACCTGGGGAAGGATGATGAGGTACTGCTGCAAACTGAAACCGAAGCCGAGAGAGTCGGAGGCTTCATACTGTCCCTTGGAAATGGACTGCAGTCCGCCCCGTATAACCTCGGCCAGATATGCGGACTGAAAACAGGTCATGCCGATTACGACCCTGATGATTTTATCGATGGATATCTGAGGTGGCAGAAAAAAGGGAACAACCACCGACGCCATGAAGAGGATCGTTATCAAAGGGATTCCCCTGAAAAATTCAATGTACGCTACACTAAGGCCCCTGATGACGGGCTTGGGGCTCCTTCGTCCAAGGGCAAGGGCTATGCCGATAGGAAAGGAGTAGAGAAGTCCCAGGGCGGAAAGGATCAGGGTGAGGGTGAGGCCTCCCCAGTCGTTCGTAGAAACCTTTTCCAGACCGGCCCCTCCGGAGAGAAAAAAGATGATGACAATCGGCCAGATAAGCATGTGGGAGGCGAAGACCAACACCTTGTGGCGTATCTTCTTCATGAAATAGGGGATGAAGGAGAGTGCCATGATCAGGAAGGTGATGATGATTCTCCATATCTGTTCCTTTGGGTAGAAGCCGAAGATGAAAAAACGGAGTTTTGCCCTGATAAATGCCCATGTCGATCCGTTTTTGACGGCCACCTCCCGGTTTTCTCCGCTCCATACCGCATTGATAAAGGCCCACTGGATCAGCCATATGCCGAGCCGTGCGGCAAGGTAGAGTATTACCAGAGACAAAACAATATTGAAGGGTGAATTAAAATAATCCCGCTTTATGGCCTTAAGCAGATTTTTTATCTTGTCATTCAAGGGGGACCTCCTCTTTTTCCAACAGCTCTCCCTTTTTGTTGATGATTGAACGATTGTACCAATTCATCAGCAGTGAGGTTACGAGACTTATGGAGAGATAGGTAAGCATGACCAGGGACATCACCTCCAGGGCCCGTCCCGTCTGATTAAGGGTTGTACCGGCAAAGACCGATGTAAGATCCGGGTAGGCGACCGCCATCCCGAGCGATGTGTTCTTGATAAGATTCAGATACTGGTTTGTGACCGGCGGTATCATTGTTCGCATCGCCTGGGGGATGATAATGAGCTGGAGCCTCCTGTATCGATTAAAGCCGAGGCTCTTTGCCGCTTCCAGCTGCCCCTTGGGGACCGCTATGATGGAACTCCTGACAGCCTCGGAGATGTAGGTCGAGGTGTATGTTCCCAGGGCAACCACCACGGAAAAAAGCTCCGGCCTGATTGTCGTTCCGCTCGAGAATTTGAACTTGGTGATTTCCGGAAGCACGATCTGAAACGGTTTGGCAATGGCTGTGAAAAGGACCAGAGCCAGGATGATCGCCAGCTGGAGCGGCCATAGTTTTTTGTGTACTCCCCGAAGGACCATCTTCTTTTTTACATATCCAATGTAGAAGATTGCGACAATGGAGACGAAAAAAAGAATCCTGAAGCTCGTAGCGCTTGTTTGAGGGATAAAAGAGGGTATGGTGATGCCCCGCACATTTATGTAGAGCCAGTCGCCCAGCTTGAACGATTCTTTGAAGGGGGGCAGGACATTAAGAAAGACGACCTGGTACCAAAAAAGGACATGTAGCAGCGGCGGAATATTCCGAAGCGTTTCGACGTAGAAGACCGCAACATTATGTATCAGTTTGTTTTTTGATAAGCGCATCAGCCCGATCAGAAAGCCGAGGAGGGTAGCCAGCACAATGCCGATTATCGAGGCTACCAGGGTGTTAAGCAGGCCTATAACGAAGGTCCTGCCGAAGGTATCCGATTCGGTGTAGGAAATCAGGGTTTGACTGATGGAAAAACCGGCGGTTTCACGCATGAAGCCGAATCCGATGCCGATATTCCTGCTGGTAATATTCCGGATGTAGTTATATCCGAAAAAGGTGAAGATCGCTATCAGGACTATAATGATCGCCGTCTGTATTGTTATGCTTCGTGTTTTTGTTCTGTTCATACGAATACCAATTCATGTGATCGTAAGGATGCCGCCCGACTGGTGCCGGACGGCTTGCAAACGGACCGAAGGAGTGCGCGCTTAGCGGATAGGCATTCCGTACTGGATTCCTCCCTTGGTCCACAGGGCATTGAGCCCCCTGGATATGTTCAGTGGTGAACCGCTTCCCAGGTTTCGTTCGAAGCTTTCACCATAGTTGCCGATATATTTAATGATGTTGTAACCGGCGTTGTTCTCCAGGCCGAAACCCTCCCATACACCGCCTTCGGAGCCGAGCAGCCTTTTGACGTTGGGGTTGTCGCTCGTTTCCTTCATTTCGTCCACATTATCCGAGGTAATACCGTATTCCTCGGCATTGAGCATGGCGAAAAGGGCCCATTTCACAATATTGAACCATTCATCGTCGCCCTGCCTGACAACCGGCCCCAAAGGTTCTTTCGAGATCAGTTCGGGAAGCATGATGAAGTTTTCAGGTTCCTTGAATTTGGTTCTGAGGGCGTACAACTGTGACTGGTCGCTGGTAACTGCGTCGGCTCGTCCCGCTTCAAGGGCCGCCGATGCCTGATCGTTTTTTTCAAAGGTGATCAGCTCGAAGTCCATATTGTTTTTTCGAAAATAATCGGAGAGGTTGAGCTCGGTAGTCGTTCCTGACTGCACCGCGACGGTTGCCCCGTCGAGATCTGCCAGGGACGTAATCCCCGAGCCTTTGGCAACCATGAAGCCCTGACCGTCGTAATAGTTGACACCGGAAAAGTTTACGCCCAACTGGCTGTCCCTGGTCGCTGTCCAGGTTGTGACACGGACAAGCACGTCGATTTCACCCGACTGAAGCGCAGTGAAGCGTTCCTTTGCACTCAATGGACGGCATTCGATCGCGTCGGGATCTCCGAGTACGGCGGCGGCGACGGCTCTTCCCAGATCGACGTCGAAACCCTGCCATATGCCTTCGCTGTCGGGGGCCGAATATCCGGGGATCCCCGCTGTTACCCCCACGATGACCTTGCCCCGTTCCTTCACCAGCTCCAGGGTCGATTTACCCGTTTCCGGGGCAGCCGTCGATGATTCCGCTGCCGCCGGCTCTTCGGATTTCGAAGATCCGCAGGAAGCCAGCGCAATTGTCACGAATACGGCAAGGAATAGGCCCCAAAGGGCTGTTCGTCTTGATCGCTTGTTTACCATTTTTCTCTCCATCCTTTTCGTTTTAGATATATATGCAATATTCGTACCGAATGGTGGTTGTATTGTGAGGAAAAGCGAAAAATAGGGTAAAAGTGCTGTATCTTTTAAGAAAAAGCCTGCTTATGCCCTCGTTTTTATGAAAAATAGATGCTCATCAGATTCTCAGTAGGACTTATTGTCTATTATATACATACGTAAATGTAATAAATACAAAACTATACTACAAATATGTATGGAGTATGATACTCTTCCTGCCCCCCCCTCGTGGCATCATTTGGTGGAGAACATGGGAGTATTAGCCTTTCCCTCTGTTCCCTGATGTTTGATTCGAATATAGTGATTGCGTCAATTGTAGATGATAAAGGTATAAAAATGATTCATCGTATCGAAACAATTGTAAATGATCTGACGAAGACGATAATTACGTATCGAAGAGATTTCCATCGATACGCCGAGACCGGGTGGCTCGAGGTTCGAACGGCCTCTTTGATTGCGCGAAGGCTCGACCAGCTGGGCTATGAGGTCAGGGTTGGAGCTTCTGTTCTCAAAGCCTCAGAAAGGATGGGGTTGCCCGATCCCGAGGCCCTGAAGATCCAATATCTCAGGGCCCTGGAGCAGGGCGCCGACCCTGAATATGCCGAACTCGTAAAGAATGGTTTCACGGCCGTTGTTGGTATCATAAAAAATGGGGACGGCCCTGTGCGGGCCGCCCGTTTTGACATTGACGCGGTGCAGGTTCCGGAATCGAATGATCCCGGGCATCTTCCCTTTGCCGAGGGATTTGCTTCGGTGAATCCGAATATGATGCATGCCTGCGGCCACGATGCCCATGCTGCCATAGGTCTCGGTGTGGCGGAAACCCTGGCAAGGTTGAAGGATGAACTACACGGAACAGTTAAACTAATCTTTCAGCCTGCGGAGGAAGGGGTTAGAGGAGCAAAGGCAATGACCGCTTCCGGAATTGTCGATGATGTTGATTACATGATCGGTGGCCATATAGGAATAGTTCCTCATGCATGTGGCAAAGTTTCGTTTCGTTTGGCAGGGTTTCTTGCCACTACAAAGATCGATGTCTACTATGAAGGGAAACCGAGTCATGCCGCAGGGGCTCCTGAACGTGGAAAAAATGCTTTGCTTGCCGCTGTGACGGCAACGGCCAATATTCACAGCATTTCGGCCCACAGCAAGGGAAGAAGCATGGTGAATGTCGGATGCCTGAACGCCGGTACGGGCAGGAACGTCATACCCGCCACAGCCTTTATGTCACTTGAAACGCGAGGCTCCACATCGGAAATTAACGAGTATGTAAAAGAACGGGTGCTGAGGATCGTCGATGCAGCAGCGGAAATGTATGAGGTACAAAAGAAGGTAGTTTTCATGGGAGAGTCTGAAACTGCAGTCGGAAATCAGGATTTTATCGAATATGCCGAAAAGATTGTTGCCGGGAATAGGCATATCGAAGCGATCGTCTCCGAGCCTATTCTTCTGGCGGGAAGTGAAGATTATACCTGCTTCATGAAAGCGGTACAGAAGAGGGGAGGGAAGGCCTTGTTCATGCTGTATGGAACCGACATGAAAGAGACACACCACAATTCGGCCTTCGATATCGATGAAAGGAGCCTTCCCATTGCCGTAACAACCATTTCTTGGCTGCTTTTATCCTTAAACAACGGAATGCGAACAGCAGTGTGATAATCAACAGCCGCAGAGATCGTGTCCGCTTTTACTCGTATCGCAGCGCTTCGATGGGATAGAGATTTGCTGCCTTTCTTGCCGGATAGTATCCGAAAAAGATTCCCACTCCGGCGGCGAACAGGGCCGAAACGATGACGACGATCGGATCGATCACGGTGGGAATGTTTGCAAACCGATTGACGAACAAGGCTGCAATAACGGAGATGATGATACCGATGAGGCCCCCCATCAGGCTCAGCAGGATCGATTCTGAGAGAAATTGGAGGAGAACATCCACCGTCCCTACCGCCTCAAGAGTGCCGGAGCTGGTAACGGTATTCTCGATGTCGCCTCGTTCTATCGTGGTAAAGACATAATGGGTTTTTGCTGCTTTCTATGTGCATCCTGCACATAGAAGGACAAATCCTATCATGACGAGCAGCAATTCTTTTTTCGTGATGCGCTGTTGTATCAAATTCATCTTCATGTATACTCCCAGATACCTGATGGTGGTATGCTAAGCACTTTTTTCCCTCTTGGATAACGGGCTCTATCCCGCCGGCGGCGACCTTTTACAGAACGTTTACATTGCCGAAGCAATCTTTACAATTGTGTACCCGAAAGAAATGAAGATGCCTTCTTTATGGCCGAGTCCTGGTACTTGCTTGATGGAAAGCTATCTTAACGAGTACAATAGAGCCATATGAAATCGCTTAAAAAGGAAAGGGTCTCGCTTCTGGTTACGGATGCAATAAAGGAGATTATCGACTCTGAACATCTGAAACCGGGTGATAAACTTTATAGTGAGAATGAGTTAGCGAATAAACTTGAGGTAAGCCGTTCTTCTGTCCGTGAGGCAGTAAGGATGCTTGAGGTTACCGGGATCGTTAAGGTTTTTCAGGGGAAGGGGATTTTCATAAGTGCGCCCGAAGAGAATGATTGTCCGATTCGAAGTTGGGTCGTAGATAACATGGAACTATTGAAGGAGCATTTTGAAGTTCGTCTTCTTATAGAGCCCCATGCCGCCTCGTTGGCGGCCAAATGGGCAAGTAAAGAGGCTCTTGCCGAATTAGCAGCGCATTACTCTCTGTTTTGTGATTTTGTCCGGCAGAAGAACCTTGTGGAAGCCATAGAGAAGGATAGTGCCTTTCATCTTTTAATTGCCAAAATGACAAAAAACCGCACGCTTTCTGTTTTAATGAATACCATGACCAAAACGCTGAATGAGGGCTGGTTCGCCAGTTTAAATATGCCGGGGCGATTGGAGCGGACGGTTGATGAGCACGGTGAAATTCTAAAGACTCTTCAAGTGGGTGATGGTGTGACAGCTGCACGGCTCATGACCGACCACCTTCATAATGCCCTGGAAGACATCAAGGCCTATACTCACATATAGCATAAAAAACAGTTTGACAGATAAGAGATTTGCTTTTACAATCTTTACTTGTCAGACAACAGATAACATACAACTTTATGGAAAGGAAATTGCTTCACCAATGAGCATAACAATAACAACCTTAATTGAGAATTCCATAGGTGAGCACAAGGGGCTTTCCGGAGAACATGGGCTTTCATTCTTTATCGACAAAGATGGGGAGATGCTTCTTTTCGACACCGGCAGCAGCCGGAGGTTTATTGACAATGCAAAAAAACTGTTAGTTGATGTTGGACATGTTCGCCATGTAATTCTTAGCCATGGTCACTATGACCACACAGGAGGCTTCCGCCCCTTTGTTGAAGCGTATCCCGATTCTCAGTATACGTTATGGACGGGGAAGGGGTTTTTTGAGAAAAAATATGGTATATATGGTCCTTCCCTCCAATATCTTGGTAATGATTTTGACGAACAGTTCCTTGAGACCCGTTCAATCATTCATAAAGAGGTCACAGCTGATACTACCGAAATTGCTCCGGGGACCTGGATTGTTACGAACTTTAAGAAGATTCATTCCGAAGAGGTTATAAACCCACGGTTTGTGATCCGGGATGATACGACACATAGAGCGTATCCTGATGAATTTCGTGATGAAGTGCTATTAGTCTTAGAAGCTGCAAAGGGACTCGTGGTTCTTGTTGGATGTGCCCATCCAGGAATTCTCAATATGCTTGATACGGTAGCAGCGCGCTTTGATAAGCCTATCTACGCCCTTCTCGGGGGGACCCATCTCGTTGAAGCCTCAAGCCGGCGGATCCGTTATGTTATTGACGATTTCATAAAGCGAAAGATTTCGATCATGGGAGTTTCTCACTGTACAGGAGAAAAGGCCGTCTCTTTTCTGGAAGAACGAAGTCATTCTTCTTTCAGAAATAGTACAGGTTCAACTTTAATTATCGAATAATCACAGATTAAGAAAGGAGAGAGGAAATGCCTGGATGGTATCTATTCCTTGCGGTCATCATTGCCATAGTGGGAATGGTGTTATTAATTTCAAAATTGAACTGGCATCCCTTTGTGGTTCTGCTTTTAGCAGCCTATTTTGTCGGAATTGTCTGTGGTATACCCGTAGACGATTTGATCAGTACCATTACCTCTGGTTTCGGCAGCATTCTCGGTAGCATCGGGATTGTTATTCTTGCGGGGACAATCATCGGAACTATTCTGGAAAAAACCGGTGCTGCATTGACAATGGCAAATGCCATTCTAAAGGTTGTGGGAAAAAAACGGGCTCCGTTAACCATGAGCCTTACCGGTTACGTGGTTAGTATTCCTGTTTTTTGCGATTCAGGGTTCGTCATCCTTTCGCCTATCAATAGGGCCTTGGCGGAAAAATCGGGGATTTCACTGGCCGTTATGGCCACCTGTCTCAGCTCTGGGCTTTATGCCACCCATTGTCTGGTTCCACCTACACCTGGTCCCATTATCATGGCCGGGACCCTAAAAGCCGATTTAGGCTTGGTTATCTTACTCGGCCTTGCCGTTTCGATCCCTGTACTTTTGGCCGGCTACTTTTATGCGTTGAAAATTTCCAGCAGATACGATATCCCCGCCAATCCGGAGGTGACTCTCGATGAGCTGATGGACAAGTATGGGAAACTCCCTAACGCTTTGCGCTCTTTTGCTCCGATATTATTGCCCATCATCCTCATTGCTTTCAAATCTATTGCCGATTTTCCTTCGGCCCCATTTGGATCCGGAGTTGCAAAGTCTTTCTTTGATTTTATTGGAAATCCCGTTACCGCCCTTATTCTCGGTATCGGCCTCGCCGTAACGCTTATCCCGAAAGCCGAACCCAAAGGTACCTCGTTCAAATGGATGAGTGAAGGGATCGTCAGCGCTGCAGGAATCCTTGCCATAACAGGTGCAGGCGGTTCTCTGGGCCAGGTGCTCCGGGCCCTTCCGATCGCCGATGTTCTTTCCAGCTCACTTATAGAGATGCATGCGGGGCTTCTTATCCCCTTTATCATAGCCGCCCTGCTCAAAACCGCTATGGGAGCTTCCACCGTATCGATGATTGTTACTTCTGCTATGATTGCTCCTCTTATGGGAGACATGGGGATGACTTCCGAGATTGCCAAGGTCCTTACGGTCCTTGCCATCGGTGCCGGATCCATGACCGTCTCTCATGCAAACGATAGCTACTTCTGGGTCGTTTCTCAATTTTCCGATATGGATACCTCGACGGCATACAAAACCCAAACCGGGGTTACCCTTGTGGAGGGAGTTGTAGCCATCATCGTTATCATGATACTCGGGGCCATCTTCATCTAAACACCAGTAAAAAACGATTTCATAACGGAATAATACCGGATACTATTATGTGTCCGGTATTATTAGATGCAATAGTGACACGAGGGGCCTATGGGAATTCTTGATCGTTATTACGAGCGAAGGACGCTCAATGCCATGGTGCAAAGCCAATGGGCAGAGGCTGAACGGTATTTGTTAAAAATGATGAAACGACGGCCTGGCGTATTGGGATTGAATTACAATATGGGAGTCGTCTTGTTGGCCCAAAAGAAATTCGATCAGGCCGAAGCCCTTCTTACACAGAGCATCGATCGTTTTGGAAGGAGCCTCCGCTTATGCCGCCTTTTGGCTGATATCTACTATTACTGGGGTAAGGGATCGTCGGCTGCCTCGTGGTACCACAAGGCTTTGGAAGAGGAACCTGCGGAGAAAGAGAAAAAGCTGATACAGCTTCGATTGAAGCTTTTGAAGGACGAAGATCGTTATTCACATATTGCGGAAAATGCACGCTTAGTAGAAGAGGCCCGTTCTCTTATGAAAAGCGATCCTGCAAAGGCCCTGGAACTCTACCTTGAGGCGGCCGAATATGATCCTTCTGATATTGAATCCCTGAATAATATCGGGAGCCTTTATATGAATCATATGCATCAAAGCGATAAGGCGGCAGCCTTTTTCCGGAAGGTCCTCGATCTCGTAGATAATCAGGCTGTCGCCGGAAATCTTTTAAAAGCTGAAAAGGAAATATAATATGAAGATCGTCATAGCTACAGATTCCTACAAAGGAAGTAACTCTGCAGAGCAGGTGTGCTTGGCTATCAAAGAGGGCATGCAACGGATTCTGGGCGAGCAGGAATATCATATCGTTCCCATTGCCGACGGAGGCGAGGGAACAACGGATACCGTGGTAAGGGCCCTTGGAGGCGAAAAACGACGCTGCCGGGTGACAGACCCCTTGGGAAGAACAGTAGAGGCGGAGTGGGGGATGCTTCCGGGGCAAAAAGCCGTTTTGGAGATGGCCGCTGCCTCTGGCCTTCCTCTTGTTCCGGAAAATAAGCGGGACCCTTCTCTTTCCACTACGTATGGAACCGGAGAACTCATGAAAGCCGTCCTGGATGCCGGTTGCAAAGAGATCCTTCTTGGTATCGGAGGCAGTGCCACAAACGACGGCGGTGCAGGGATGGCACAGGCACTGGGAATTTCCTTGAAAGACAAATCGGGAAACGAGATTAAACGGGGAGGGGCGGCACTGCTTTCCCTTGATTCCATAGATGTTTCCCGCATGGACCCCCGTATTAAAGACATAAAACTCATTACGGCGTGTGATGTCACTAATCCCCTCTGCGGTCCCCAAGGGGCCTCAGCTACCTATGGACCGCAGAAGGGGGCAAGTCCCGCCATGGTGAAAGAGCTGGATCGTGCTCTGGCTCATTATGCCGAAATTGTAGAACGGGACCTCCATATCTCCATCGCCGAACTTCCCGGCAGCGGGGCGGCCGGAGGCCTTGGCGGAGGGCTTGTCGGTTTGTTGGGTGCGGAACTGCGGCCGGGAATTGATGCGGTCCTGAGCATGCTTGATTTTAGTGAGCTGGTACGGGATGCGGACCTTGTCATTACCGGAGAAGGGAAACTTGACCGGCAGACCCCTTTCGGAAAGGTCCCTGCCGGGGTCGCTCTTTGGACAAAAAGGGCCGGAGAGATCCCGGTCATTGCCATTGTAGGGGATATCGGTGATGGGTTTGAAGCTGTGTATGATGTGGGTATCAATGCGGTAATCAGCACAGTGAACAGGGCTATGACGCTCGCCGAGGCTATGGAAAAAGGGCGGGACCTCCTTGTAGAGACGGGGGAGCGGGTAGCGCGATTGCTTACCATTGGAAAGAGGCTCGCCGTATAGATCACGTTTTGTGCAGCCTTTGTCATATCCAAACGGCTATGAATATACATCACCAGGATTCCGAACACTGACATCATACTAATGCAGAAGCATGATGAGCAGGAGGCTGAAAGCAATTTGGCAGCCCCAGGTGAGCATGCCGATTCCGAGAGCGGTTCTGCCGCCTCTGATAAGCTGGTGGAGGGTGATCTTCATGCCGATACCTGCCATTGCCACCGTAAGAAGCAATTTGCTGATTAGCTTGATCCCCTCGGCTGCGGGTGCGGGTATTATTTCCAGTGAGCGTATAACCGAAAAGAGGATAAAGAAAAGAATGTAAGACGGTATACCGGGGAGTTTCTCATCTCCAAGCTTTTTCCCTGTTTTTCGTTTCCTGATTCCCCCGAGGATAAGGACCAATGGGGTAAGAAGAAGGATTCTTCCCATTTTTACTATTGTTGCTGTCTGCCCTATTGCATCTGAAAGAGAGAATCCTGCCGCTGTTACCTGCCCCACTGCCTGGAGGGTGTCGCCTATAAGGATACCCTTTCCTGCGTTTGGGAACCCCTTCCACACAAAGAAAATTCCGGGAAGTAAAAATATTCCCACTGTCCCGAGAAGATTAATAACGGCGATGGATACGCCCACATCCTCTTCTTCTGCCTTTATGACCCCTTGAGCCGCAGCAATTGCAGAACTTCCACAGACTGCATTTCCAATTCCCACAAGCAGGCTGAGATTACGTTCCGCTTTTAGGATTTTTCCCCAAAAAAGTCCCATACCGATAGTAAAGATAACTCCTGTAAGAATAATAACAATAGTGGAATACCCCAGGGAAAGGAGTACGCGGTAATCGAGTTCCAGGCCGAGTAAGGCAATAGCCCAGGTTAAAATCTTTTTCTCTGCAAAACGTACTCCCTCTTTTGTTATATCAGGAAGCCTTACAATGTTGGCGGTAAGCACTCCGAGCAGAATTGATATCGTTACACTTCCCAGAGGAATATATCGAGCGACTATAAACGAGACTCCGCCTATGATGATGCACATTACCAGGCCCGGCAAGATGTTTAACAATTTCATGGCAACTCCTTGCCGGGAGGATAGAGAAAATAACTCTTTATGTATAATTATATTTTATGCTGAATTGATAATGAAATATTATGAATGATGAACTTGATTATTGCTAACATAAGAAGCAACGGCACGGATGCTCCGTCGCCATAGGGCGAAGCATCCGCATAGAGGGGTTACTTTTTTTGCAGGTTCGAGATGAGTATTTTGATTTCGTTGTATGTCAATTCTTTTGGTGAGGCTGAGGCTCTTCCTCCCAGATAGCAGAGGGTCGTTTCCTCATCTTCAAGTGCCATCTTGTTGAATATGTATTGAAAACGAAGAGAGATCTGCTTCTTTGTAGCAGCCTCTTCTCCCTGGCCTTCTTCGATGGTTCCGTCAGTCAAAAAACGGAAGTCCATGTACAAGCTGTTCTGTTTATCCGTACTATCGTACTGGGCGACTACTTTTTCCAGATAAGAGGCAAGTCGCTTTGCTCCGTCGGGAGTAATCACAACCCCACCGCTTACCTCATCGAAGGGTTTTACCTTGGCCTCTGGGTTTGTATTTCCTTCGCCAAGAACCACCATATCATCATCGACGCGATACACGTAGATGCGATCTCCCGGAGTACTCATTCTCCGAGCCGTCACATTATCCGTTACGACCTTACCTTCTACCGGGGTGACTTCATAGAATCCCACGGTCCCTGCTTCCGGGCCCTCACTCCGAATCGATGCCGGCAGCATCGTACAGCCGGAAACCATGGCAAGGATAAGAAGACCCAAAAGGTACTTCACAACCTTACCGGAAAGCCTTGTCCCTTTCCCCGTCAAAGGCGAGGATAAGGCATCTACTGTTGAACGTACTTTTCTCATTTGCCTATCGTCCTTCATTATATTTTGTAGTGAGAATATACTATTTCTTTTTTTATTTCCATACCGATTGCTTCTGCAATTTCGGGGATACGTAGGTTCTCTTTTGACAATGCATACTTTTTTTTATTGTCATTATGAATGCTCTAGTATATTCTGCTCCAACGAGGGTTCAAAATACTATGTCAGTTCTTACAGCGGCTACAGCCGGAGAAGATATTGATCCGGTCTTGCAGGCGATCTCGCAGGAAAATGTTCGGATCGTTTTGTATTTTTTCTCTGTCGATTATAAAAAGTTGAACATAGAGGCGACTATCCACCAGTGGTTTCCCGAGGCCGTATGCCTCGGCTCATCGATGATCGGTGGGTGGGGACCGAACGGACCGATGGAAAAAGGTTTTACGGCCATGTCGCTTTCCTCTGATGAGGTGGAAACAGTGGTTTCCTCTTTTCGTGAAGGTGTTAAAGCACATCCACGACAGACGGCACGTGAAATCGTCGAGGATATTGCTCATCAGCTTCCTGAAGGTGAAGTAAATCCCGCCGATTACATTGGAATCGTACTTATCGACGGACTGTCGTTGGGTGAGTTGCTGATGAAAGAGTTTACCACCGCAAAGAAGTTCACCTTCCCCATTGTCGGCGGAGCGGCGGCAGATGAACTAACATTTACCGAAACATTGGTTGCGCATAATTCCAGAATGTCCAGCGACGGAGCGGCCGTAGCGGTAATGAAGATGAAGGTTCCTTTTTTCTATGATCATTTTGTTCATTATTTGCCTACCGGGAAGGAGTTCCTTATCACCCGTGCTGATCCGCAACGGCGTATTGTGTGGGAAATAAATCATATGCCTGCAGCCGATTATTACGCTAAGCTGCTGAATCTGCCGGGTCCGAAGGCGATCGACCATATCCATTTTTCACGGAATCCTTTGGGAGTGGTCATAGGCGACAGGGTTTATACACGAAGCCCCAATGCGGTAATAGATGGAAAGGGGTTGCAGTTTTACTGCTTCATAGAGGCCGGTACTAAAATGCAACTCTTAAAACAGGGTGATATTCTTGAAAATGCCAGAGATGCACTACGAAAAGCCGAAGATTATGTATATCCCATTCAGGGAGTGGTCCTCTTTAATTGTGTCCTTCGGTATCTTGAAATGAAAGAGGATGGCAAATTGGAGAGCTTTCATCAGATTTTTTCATCCCTTCCTTACATAGGCTTTAATACTTACGGAGAGGAATTGTTCACTCATCACAACCAGACTCTTACCGCCTTGTTCATCGGGAGATAGACACAATGGGCCAAGCACATGCGACGACCAGGATAAGCAACGGGAAAAAGATACTGCATTACTTCGCGAGTAAAATCAATGCGATCGTTTTTGAAATTATATCGCGAAGTCAGCTTCTGAATATTACGATCCAGTATTTGCATGAACAATTCGCTAAATTAACCGAGGTCATTGGGACCGTCAGGTCAACCTTCCAGCAGCGAATGGAACGTTTGCTTGATGTTTTCTTGCGTTCCCGAGGCTACATCGAAGATGTGGAAGAGCATTTTTCTCATATCGATACATCTTTCGGCGATTCCTATAAGCTCGGACAGGCCTTGCAGTTGAAAGCCGAAGAGGCGGAGAAGCAGCTGAAGGAAATCGAAGATTTGTCCGAGATGACGAATATTCTTGCAATGAATGCTTCGATTCAGGCTGCCCGTGTCGGAACGGAAGGAGCGGGGTTCGCTGTTGTCGCCAAAGAGATCCGGCGGCATGGGGAGCAATCCCGGGAGATCGTTACTCAGGCATCTGCACAGCTGCATGAAATGATCGACTTAATCTTTCAGCTCGTAGACATCATGCAGTCCATCGGTGCTGAAGTCTCATCAAGCCGGGAAATCCTGCAAAAGCTTTTGGAAACAACCCAAAAGAGCAAAGATAGTGCCGATGAAGTTCAGGAAGATGTACAATCCATACTCAATGTGTTTCAGGAATATGATTCCCTTCGGGAAAGCTTGAATCGTATGATCGACCAATCAGCGGTTTCGAATACCGAGATTGAGGAAATCCTTCTATCCTTTCAGGCCGACCTCGCCGGTGTAAACCGTAAATTCCGTTGATGTTTGTAGAGGTCTCCAACTCTTCCCTGTGTGTATGCAAAGGAAAGAAGCCCTTTGTAGCCTGTCATTGGACTTCCAAACTCTTGCCGTCTTCAGGTTTCAGATTTTTCACACTACACAGGATATGGTTGCGGATGATGGTTTTGATCTCCATCGGTAGTGCAACATCATTGCTGTCCTTGTTTAGGGCTCTTCTAATAAACATCAGGTGCTCGGCGTAGCTAATAATGCTGCCGTTGATTGTTCGGCTTATTGTAATGGCCCACCTATGATTTTTGCTTCCTGTATACACCATGATAAGAAGTGCAAGGATATTTTCGCATTTTTGATATACAACGTTGGTAATAGGATAATAATCATCCGGATGATAAACTTGTTCCCAATACAGAAGGGTCAAGAATTCTTTATGCGGCATATCTAATGCAATATACAACTGATGATCAATCAATTTGCAGATCAATTCCCATGCACGTTGCCGAGAAATTTCTTGATATCCATATGCTGTTTCGATTTTCGAGTAAATGGGATTGTAATCAGAAGATATATATTGCGCAGCATAATCGAAAGCGAAGAAGAAATGCCTGCAAGTCGGGAAGAGATTGGCCGGGCGAGGGAAGAGGGCATTATCATTATGCCGTCCTGGGGGCTCTGCAACGTCATTGAGGAAAACGGCGTAGTGAAGGGTATGGAATTAAAGAAATGTATTTCTGTCAGAGATGAAAGCGAGGCCTTTAATCCCCAGTATGATGAAAATGAAAAAATAATCGTACATGCGGAAAATATCCTCATGGCTGTCGGGCAAAAAGTTGATTTATCCTTTCTTAACGAAAAATACCAGATCCAGTTAAACAAACGCGGCCTGATCGATATTTCGGAAGAAACCCAGATGACATCGCGCGAAGGTGTGTTCGCAGGCGGTGATGTTACAACCGGTCCTGCTACGGAGATAAAAGCTATAGCTACCGGTCATGCTGCGGCAAACGGCATGAATAGTTTTCTGGGAGTGGATACAACGCATGAATGCAGAAGTATGCAGTCGGACGACACTGATTTCCTGACTTTTGATTCCGAGGGGATAAAAGAGAAAAAAGCTTCCACATTAAAGGAAATTCCTGCTGGGGAAAGAAGTCTGGATAAGGAAGATTCTTTTAGTCTGTCAGAAGTGGGGCAATAAAAGAGGCCAGACGTTGTATGAACTGCGGCTGTTACTCGGTAAATCCATCAGATATTGCCCCGACTTTGGTTGCACTGGATGCTACTATTGTCACAAATATGAGGACCGTAAAAGCCCCGGAATTCTGTTGTAAAAACTTAAAGACTTCCGATACGCTGAAACCGGGAGAGCTTGTTACGGGTATAGAACTCCCTCTGATCAAGGGTGCAACCATGCATTATGATAAATTCCGTCTAAGGGATGCTGTCGATTTTGCCATTGTAAGTGTATCGTCGATGTACAGCGTCGAAAAGGGGAAATTTACCGGAGCAAGGATCGTTTTAGGCGGTGTTGCTCCTGTTCCGCTGCGCTTACAGCATGTGGAAGGCTTTTTAATTGGTAAGCATGTAACGGACGAAACGGCACAACAGGCTGCCGATTTAGCAACTCAAAATACGGTCGTCATGGCCAGAAATGCATATAAGGTGCAGGAACTAAAAGCATTAATAAAGGCCTCTATCTTAAGGATGCGGTAAAAATAGGCTGTACATTAGTGTTTTCTCAACGTTGATGTACAGCCTCCTATCCTTGTTATTATGAGCATCGACGCTGTTCTATGGGCTGGCCCTGTGGCAGATGGACCGGATTTTCTTGTTTTTGTATTTAAACCATGCAAAGAGCTGCGTGATCGTTTATAGTAACAGAAAATGAAGATCCATTTTAAATTTCAGATCAGTTTACTGATTTTGGTTTGTTGTATACTCATCATCTCTTCAGTTACAACGCTGCTTGCCGTTTTGTCGATTAGTAAACGGGTGAATACGGAAAAAGCCGGTCGGCTTTTTAGCGAAACGGGGAGCAGAGTTCAGGATGAATTGACAAAAATGCTTGTTCAGGCTCAAAAGTCGGTGAATCAGGCGGCAACAATTCCTGGAATCGCTGATAAGCAAAATGATGATGGATTATCCCTGCCTTTCATACACTATTTTGTCGAGATCTTAAACAATTACCCGGAAATTTATTCCGTGTATCGCGGTTTTTCCGATAATACCTTCCTTCAGTTAATTCATGCAGGTACCGACGAAAAGATCATACGTAAGCATGAAGCACCGAACGGGACTGTCTATATTCTACGTTCGATAATTATGACGAATCAAAATGGAGAGACAGCTCGCGAGTTATGGACCTATCTAAACGAAGACCTGGAGGTCGTTGGAAAGCGCGTACATGATGGGGTTGAGTATGTGGCATCATCTCGCCCCTGGTTTCTTTTGGCTCGGGAGAACCTGCAGGAAGGTGTGCTGACAGATACGTATCTCTTTGATTCTTTCCAGGAACCCGGCATAACTGCTGCCAAATCAGTAGGAACAGAGTGTGTCGTAGGTATAGATATAACGCTGGCAAGTTTGGAGGATTTTCTCAACAATCTTTATGTCTCTGAGAACTGTAAAACAGCCTTATTGGATGCTAAGGGTTCTATTCTTGCCTCGAATAGTAAATTTAAAGAGTGGATCGGTTCTTCAGCTGATTATTTGGCGCCTATTAAGCCTATTAATACGACATTTAATGATAATACCGACATGCAAAGTTTGAGTGAGGTTATCCTTCCCCCCACAAGGGCAGGATCGTTTTCCATACGCGATACATATATGATCTGGAGCCGTTCTTGGGAACCGATAGTGGGACATGTTTTTGATCTCATTATGATAGCCCCATCTGAGGATTTCTTGGGCTATCTGGCAGAGATGCGGCAGAGGGCTATTGCCTCCACTTTGTTACTACTTTGTCTGCTCTTCCCCTTTGTTATGTTTGGCAGTAGGAGGCTTAGTCACTTTCTTACTATCCTTGCACGTGAAGCAAGACGGATGAAGAATCTTGATTTCAGCGGCGATGTTCCTCAGAAAACGATCATAGTGGAATTTGCAGAATTATCTGAGGCATTTGCATTGATGAAAAGCGCCTTAAAAGCGAAGACGAAAGATTTACAGATTGCCACTGTGAAGCTTCAGCGAATAATCGACCTGGGAATAGCTATGTCTGTTGAAAGAAATACAGATCTTCTGACGGAGCTGATACTCAAAGGTGCAAAGGAAATAGGCGATGCCGACGGTGGAAGTTTATATCTCAAAAAGGGTGACCATCTGGAGTTCCAGGTAGTCTTGAATGATAGTTTGAACATAGCGCAGGGTGGGGTTGAGAAAGAAAGAGTCACACTACCGCATGTTCCATTATATAAGGAAAATGGGGAGCCTAATCGGAACAATGTGGTTTCCTGCGCAATACATGACCAGCGGACCATCGTCGTTGATAACGCTTATGAGAGTAAAGGGTATGATTTTACCGGTACAAGAGAATTCGACACATTAAACAACTACAAGTCGATTTCTTTTATGACTGTGCCTTTGCAGGTACAGGGAGGAGAGGTGATCGGTGCTCTGCAGCTGATCAATGCCCGTTCTCCTGTCGAAGGAGAGATTATTCCTTTCAGTGACTCGGTTAAGACGTTTATCGAGGCGTTAAGTGCTGAGGCTGCGGCCATCTATCAAACCAAAGCCCTTATCAACTCCAATGACAGACTTCTTGAGTCGTTTATTCAGCTCATAGCTGGTGCGATTGATACCAAAAGCCCCTATACCGGAGGACATTGTAAAAGAGTCCCGGAGCTGGCCATCATGCTGGCGAATGAAGCGGAACGGACCTCTGCGGGCCCGCTTGCTGATTTCAGGTTTTCTTCCGACGAGGAACGAAAGGCCTTTCGATATGGTGCCTGGCTCCATGACTGCGGTAAGATAACAACACCGGAATATGTGGTGGATAAATCAGTCAAATTGGAAACCATCAATAACCGGATTCATGAAATACGAATGCGCTTTGAGATTCTCCTCAGGGACCTGAAGATCGAAGAATTGGAAGCCGTTATGTCAGGAAAGAATCCTGCCGATGCCCGTACAGCAAGGGAGGAAGAGGAAGATAAACTATTTGACGACTTTTCATTTATTGCCGAGTGTAACCATGGCCCCCTGTGTCAACATAGATTACGCCTGATGTGAGAATTTAATTTCTTCATCAGAGAACAGAACTATGGAGACAGTATGAGGTACAGCAGAGCCATCAAAGAATCAGTCTTGAAAAAAGTCTTACCCCCTGAGAAGCGGAGTATCCGTGAGGTAGCCCTGGAATACGGCATAAACGATCAGACCATCCGAAACTGGATAGAGCAGGTAAATAACGGTATACTGAACCTGGATGCAGAGTTAGGACCTGCCGCTCTGGGCAACAGAGAAAAGTTT